>CAZJAQ010000014.1:0-4392 GCA_964544285.1 uncultured Candidatus Bathyarchaeia archaeon | reverse complement strand
AAAGCTCGAATACGAGCCATACGCCTTGGTCCCTTGGTGAACTTGGCTGTGGCATGCAGACTTTGCGAAGACCCAGCATGTGTCGCTGCCTGCCCAAGAGACGCACTGTCTCAGGAGGAGAACACGGGTATAATCATGGTTGATGAAGAGAAATGCAACGGATGTGGATGGTGCATAGAAGCCTGTGACTACGGTGCAATCATGCTGCATCCCGAGAAAAAAGTGGTCTATGTTTGTGATACCTGTAAGGAGCTGGGCAAACCCCAATGTGTCGAATGGTGCCCCGAAGAAGCTCTAGACTTTGTGACAGCTGACGTCCTTGCACAAAAAGCCAGACGAACTGCAGTAAAGAAGTTGTTCCAAGAGGGCGTGGAAAAAGCTTCTGAAGAAGAAAAGTAATCAACAAGCAATCTCGGAGAATCCCCTCACAATGAAAGAGAACGAAAAGGAAGCCCCCAGAAGGTTTCTCTCCGTGAACCCCGAGAAGTGCGTCGGATGTAGTATCTGCGAGTTTGCCTGTTCTTTGGAAAAAGAAGGGATTCTCAACCCCGTCAAGTCTCGGATTCGCATAATTCGAGGTCCCCCTTTTATTCACTTAGCAACTACTTGCAGACAGTGCGAGGACACCCCTTGCATACGGGCTTGTCCAAAAGAGGCACTGTACCGATCAAAGGAAACCGGGGCAATTCTCGTGGATGACGAGAAGTGTGACGGATGCAAATGGTGCCTCGAAGCTTGCGAGTATGGTGCAATAACGTATGACAAGAGTGCGAAGACTGTCAGGATATGTGACCTTTGCGACGGAAACCCCAAGTGTAAAGAGATATGCCCCGAGGAAGCAATCGATTTTGTGTCTGAAGAGTCCGACATCGTGAAGGCTTGGGTCGCAGCTTCGAGGAAGTGGATTGACGCGTCGGAAAAGCTCGTCAAGATGGCTAAGGGCGAAGGCGTCGCTGACTTTCTGGAGCAGAGCAAGGAGATTATGGAACGCATCGACGAGAAATGCAAAGAACTTTTTGAAAAGAAGAAGAAGAGCGAGTAAACTTTAGCATCCCTTGTCTATCCACATGTTTCGTGTTTTTCAGTCATTCGTAGACTTTTAAACCAAGAGACTTCAGAGGCTCCACTACACCAGGCCTGCTTAATATCTTCAGCAATGCATAGCCGATGAATGCTGTTGCTATCAGACTACTTATGGTGATGCTTATCATCATAGCAACCCAAGCGGGTAAACTAAAGCCAAAAATGTCTGGCGGTGCGAAGAACCACCAAAGATACCCTCCGCCCACGATGATGCCGATTGGGAACGCAGCGACTATACTAGCTAGTAATCGGCGTTCTCTAAGGAGCAGAACTAGACTTGCCGCTATAAGGTTAGCCGTTGGTCCGAGTACTACATCGACCGGGTCGATAAAAGCATAGGCGTTTGTCAGAGCACATCCAGCTGTCACTCCAGCCACGACAGGCCATCCGAGCAACGCTGCAAGAACTATTAAAGAGTCTGAAACGCGAAGTTGCACAGGACCAGAAATCGCCGGATTACCAACAGTGGCAGCCTGAACCAAGTTGACAACCACGTACAGGCTGGTAAAAACAGCCGCCAAAGTGACGTCTTTTGCATCTATCCTCAACTTGTTCACCTCCGCTATTCCGGGGTTTCTTCGTGGCGGAACGGATGGGAGGCACCCACTCACCCGCCAACACAAACCCCCTAATCTACAAAAACACGTTATAAAAGTATCGCCACCAAACCGAAAACAACCGCAACATACCTAATAGGACGGTCTAGACTAGGCGCAGAGAACACAAAACCAGAAATCTACTTTATTCACTGCGCTTGACGTAACACTGGACGATGTTCGGACAAACCGCGCACTCATCAGGAATCCCAGCCCCCTCAGGCAAACCCCGCAAGAACCCCAGAAAATGCCTACAAGCCTTACTCGGGCGGGTTGCTACGGCACTCGAGACGGGCTCCCCAAACTTTCCCTTGTCCCCAACCTCCAACCCAGACAGAAACCCGTCATCAGCAGCCTTCACATGCACATGCCCACACTCACAGTCCCCGTCCAAGCACAACTCCACCCGCAACATACAATGCGGACAAGCATAATACGTCTCCCGAGGCAACTTAGAACCATCAGTCACCAACACAGGCTGCTCAAACACCCGCCCACACCCCGAATAAGGACACACCAAACCAGCAGACTTCAAAGAACAAACCAACCCGTAGCTTCTATCAATACTCCAGATACCGACCTCTAATAAATATTGCTGCACAAGCGTACAACACCAATACAAACACGCAAAACAACGTAAAGACTATATTACTTCCCGTCCTATTGAGCCTAGCCTAACAGAGTCGAGACAACCACCATGCAATCAAAAAAAAGCATAGACACTCCCGACCTCTTGAGAACAATTTCTGAAAGAGCCGAGCTGGAGGAAGGCGAAGAAGGCGTAAGAAGAATACTCCGCGAAATCTTCAGGAACAAAAAGATAAGCACAAAACAACTAGCCCAATCCACACAGCTCCCGACACCAGTTGCGGCAGCCGTTAGAAGAGAACTCGAAAAGATTGGCATGCTAGCCAGAGACGGGGGTGCCTCTTTAACCGAGAAAGGACACACATTCGTTAAAGAGCAGCTAGGACTCGTCTACACCCAAAAACTAACGTGCCCCACATGCCGAGGCAGAAACATTCACATTCCAAACAACCTCATACCGCTGCTAGAAACGCTGAAAAAACACCTCGGTACACGACCAAAACCGTTACCATGGCTAGACCAAGCCCACGGAACACCTGAAACAGCGCTCCAGAGAGCCCTCTACATGCTCGAAAAAGGCGACATCGAAGGCAGAAGAATCATGTTCTTGGGCGACGACGACTTCACATCCATCGCCGTCGCGATGCTAAAAGCAGCGAGAGAAATAACAGTCGTCGACGTGGACGCGAGACTACTCGAAGCTATCCAGCTCATTTCGCAAAAAGAGAACGTCCAGGTTAACTGTGTGGAATGCGACCTGAGGAAACCTCTTCCTGAACATCTACATCATAAATACGACGTTGCCTTCACCGACCCCCCATACACAGTCACAGGCTTGACCCTGTTCATTTCCCGCGGCGTAACAGCCCTCCAGCAGCGAGAAGGAGCAAGCATTTACTTAGCCTTCGCTCACCAGCCGCCGAAGAAAATGTTGGCGATGCAGAAGGTTCTGGGAGCCATGGGACTCTCAATCGTTGAACAAATTCCGAGGTTCAACGTCTACGAAGGCGCAGAAATGTTCGCCAACACCACTTTCCTAGCGCGCCTTGAAACCACCGAAAATACCAAACCACTCGTCACAGAGGCTTACGACGGCAAGCTCTACACTGGAGAAATCACCCAAACTGTACGAACGTACCAGTGCCACTGTAGCGAACAAATAAACGTAGGCGCAACCGAACCCCTCAAGACCGTCGAAGAGCTTAAGGAAAAAAGCTGCCCAAAATGTGGAAGAACACGAGGGTTCAGACTGATAAGCAAGCGAAAACTGAAGGAAGCATTAGCTGAAAGAATGGTTCTACGCAACTTTGAGTGGACTGACTTTCCCACGATACTCGAATTTGAAAGAGAGATTGCGAGAAAATCCTTCCCGGAAGCCCCGATTCTAGACGAAGAATACCATAGGCAAAAGCTAGAAAAAGTAGTGGAGAGAGACCCCGACAGCCTCAAAGTTGCTCTTCTGAACGGCGAAATCGTTGGTTGGCTGTGGCTTAGAACCGAAAAGGACAGAAGCACAAACGAAAAGTTTGGCTACATCAAATCTATCATCATAAAACCCGAGCATCGCCATCAAGGATTCGGAAGAAGGCTCATGGAGGCGGCGAAAAATTACTTCCTACATGAAGGAATTCGTAGAATAGACCTTATAGTATCCGCTGCTAACTACGATGCAGCAGCGTTCTTTGAAGAAGCTGGTTTCGAAAGAGAACATTCAACGATGAGAAAAAGACTGAAGAATAGAGAAAGGTGAAGCGGGTTGAAGGAAATCAGGGAACTATTGGTGGACCTCTACGGATGCGAGGGCGACTTGGACGACGCCGAATTCTTGACTGACGTTTTAAAGGCGGCAGCCAACAAAATGGGAAGCAAGATAATCGAGACCACATACCACAAGTTCTCGCCCACGGGCACAACAGTTATCATCATACTTGCCGAAACTCACATGTCAATCCACACGTGGCCAGAGCATAGGTACGCCGCCTTGGACATTTTCATATGCAGTGAAGAAATAGACCCTGAGGTTGGGTGGCAGGCTGTGAGAGAATGCTTGAAGCCGTCCTCGTTTGAGGTGCATAGGTTGACGAGGAAAATCCGATAAGCTATTAGTGGCTGCTTGTGCGTTCTC
>CAZJAQ010000013.1:0-26461 GCA_964544285.1 uncultured Candidatus Bathyarchaeia archaeon | reverse complement strand
TCACCGCATTCAAATCACCTTTCTCCAAATACCCCGAAAAATCGAAATCGGCCCACGAATAACCGTCTCCCACCTAATCTGGAGCCAACCAAAATGAAAAGAAACGCCGTGGTCCGCCTCGAATTTCCTTCAGAGAAACTAGTGCAAACCTTGTTGAAAGCCCTGCTCCCCGAGACAAAAAAACCGACAACCTCTCGGTCAAAAGTCCTTGTTGAGGGCAAAGGCAAGGAGCTAACGCTACGAGTCGAAGCTCAAGATACTTCAGCCCTCCGAGCAACACTGAACTCGTACCTTCGATGGGTAGCCCTCGTGAAGGATGCTTACGAGGTTATGGCTGGTCTGGAAAACACTTAATTAACACAAGACTATTATTGCTGAGAAAAGGGCGAAAAGAAACGTTTTGAGGAATGATAGATTGAGCGACGTGACAGAGCTTCCACCCCAAGTACAAGAACGTCTTCTCAGACTGCAACAACTCCAACGCAACCTCCAGACAGTCTTAGCCCAAAAACAACAAGTAGAACTGGAGCTAGCTGAAGCAGAACAAGCCATGACGGAACTGGGAAACCTGACCGAAGACGCCACAATCTACAAATCCATCGGTGCACTCCTCGTAAAAGCCGAAAAAAGCAAGGTTGAAGCCGAACTAAAGGAACGCAAAGAACTCCTAGACACTCGCGTGCAAGTGCTGAGCAAGCAGGAGGAAAGACTACGCAGCCAGCTAAATGAGTTGCAGGCAAAACTCAAACGAGACTTCGGCACGGGAACCGCAAGCCCGACAGCACCATAATTTCTCGGTGAAACTGTTGGAAGAGATAGGCATACCCGAACTCTCGGAAGAACAGATGCAAGAATTGTCAGAAATCGCAGAAGAAGCCGCAAGAGATTACATACTGTCTAAGGTTCCTCAGCGAAAAATCTCGGCACTGGAGGTAGCTGTCGAAACCATCGGCTCCAAACCCGTCACGGTCTCAGTCGACGTCGATCTGGCTTTGTCTCCCTTAATGAGAGCGTACAACGTCGAAAAACTTGCTAGCGAAGCCGCAGAAAAAGCCTTAGAAGCAGTAGAGCAGTATCTAAGGGAGCTAAGTTGCAGGTCCAAGAAATAACCGCTCTCCTAGACAAAGTTAACGCTAAGTTCGTTGTTTTATTATGCCACCACAACGCAGACCCAGACGCCGTTGGGGCTGCCTTTGCATTTTCCAGCTTGCTCGAGCGTCTTCGTCCTCGGTTGCGAACCGAGATTGCAGCTGCTGAGGGTCCCAGCCGTCTGGCGAAGCATCTTCTATCCGTCCTACCAGTAAAATTAACCCAAAGTCCACACATTGAAGAAGCCGACGCAATCGTGTTGGTTGACACAAACACGGTTGAGCAGTTGGACGAGTGGGCGAAGAGAGTTAAGGCGTCTGATTCTCCGATCATTGTGGTCGACCACCATGCCAGCCACCCAGAGACAGAACGCTTAGCGGCTCTCTCAGTGTCAGATGAAAACGCGTCATCCACGTGCGAAATCATCTACCGGTTTTTCATGGACATGAACGTTCGATTCACGGAGACGGAAGCCAAAGCGTTGTTCTTGGGCATGGCTTTCGATACACGTCATTTCATTTTGGCAAACTCGACGACGCTCAAGATTGTGGCTGATTTAATCGATGCTGGCGTGAACGCAAAGGAGGCGTTGTCCCTTCTTTCTCTGCCCATGGAAGAGTCTGAGCGCATTGCACGGTTGAAGGCGTCTAAGAGGGTAAGGCTTCTCAGAGTTGGGAAGTGGATCGTCGCGTTTTCCCACGTGAGTGCTTATCAAGCCTCTGCGGCTCGAGCCCTAATTTCTTTGGGTGCACATGTTGCCATCGTGGGGGGGCAGAGGAATGAGAGGTTGAGGGTTAGTATGCGGGCTTCTGAGGATTTTTACCGTGCGACTGGGGTGCATCTTGGTCGTGACGTGGCGAAGCCCTTAGGAGAGCATCTTGGAGGTATGGGTGGAGGTCACGCAGTTTCTGCGGGAGCCAACGGAGTTGGAGATTTAGAGGCTTGCTTGAAACGTTGTGTTAGGTTGCTGAAAGAGAAACTCGGCAACGTTTGACTCTATTCAGAGGCTTTGATGTATTCTGACAAGTGCTTGAAGGTGAGTTGTCTGAGGATTTTGTCGCTCTTGAGGCTCACCATAAAAGTGTCGGAGTTGGTCAGAAACTCTCCCCATTCTCCTTTGAGTTCTTTCATGAATTCTGCGTAGTCGGTGTAATCTTTGTGGAGTGAGATGAACATTCGGTCCATCCCCAAGCCTCGCCCCGTGGAGACGAAAATTATGTTAGGGTGCTTAGATAGGAAAGACTTGGCTTCCGATTCTCTTTTGTCAGGGTATTCTTCGTTTTTCCAACGGGCGTAGGTGAAAGCCATTATTTCGAGGCCGAGTTTTTCAAAGTTTGGGATTGCTGTGTAGTCGACAAGTTCCTCTCTTTCCAAGAGGGCTCTTCTTCTGGTGATGGTTGGCTGGGAAACACCTACTATCTGAGCTAGTTTTCTATCACTTATTTTTGAGTTCTTGGTGAGCTCGAAAAGAATTTTGTAGTCAACGTCTTTGAGTTTCTTCATGGCAACACCTATTACAAGTGTATTATATAAAAAACATTCTGTTCAGTAACGCCAAAAAAGCTGCGTGTATTATAGACTATGACAGTGAAAGCTGCCAACATCTTCGTTTAAAGGTACGTCGTGGAAACGTTAGTTGAGAGGTAGCCCCTTTCATGCTCCTTTTTTTTGTTTGAAAACATATAAGTTCTACAACATAGTATTAATTTGGGGAAAATAATGAGACGCTTGGCAGTACTGGGTATCTTTATGATCTTGTTGGGTTTCTGGGTTACTCTCTTTTATGGAATAAATTTGTGGATTTATATTCCTGTGGCAATAGTCGGAATTACGATAATCTTACTCTCGTTAACGCAGAAGACGAGAACTACAGCCGATGCACAACCTACGAGAGAAATCATTAGAGAGAAAGAAACAATCAGAGAAATCGTTAAGATTCCGTGTCGTCATTGCGGAGAGTTCGTTCCTCAAGAGAAGGATAGATGTCCAAACTGTGGCGCTCCCATGAGATAGTCGCCTCTTTTTGTGTGTTTGTTCCTATGGCATCCACCAAGGCCACCATACGGTTTCATTATAGACGTGATATGCTTTTATGCTTCCAGTCATAACAGCAGCAGGTCCCGTTCCAAACCATGTAGGGTTAATAACTGATACGGTGTAGGAAGCAAATGAGTAGGTATTAGTGTAGGCATGAATCTTTCCGCTTTGGGAATAAAGGGTAATCGTTCCACCGTTTATAGTTACATCTACACTCTCTGAGCTCTGTATATCGATTACGATTTTTGTTTTATCCAACATATCTACCCAACCTTGACCTAGAGACTGCCCATCTGCTAAAGTCGTAGAACAGTCAAGGGTTTTCACAAGGTCTTGTTTCAATCGTATGTGGGGCGTGGGAAACGCTACCACCACAACCACTGCTATAATAATTATTAATATTATGATGTGGTTTCTCTTCAAATGCTCCACCGATAGTCAATCGCTTCTAAAGTTTTTTAGCTTTATCTATGACACAGAAGAAAACGCATTCATATATGCATGAACGCAAGAGTATCTACCGACAAACAGGGGCGTCTTAATTTTTACTCTGTTGTAAGTAGCTACTCTTAAATGAAAGAAAAGTTGCAGTTAGATGAGCGACCCAGCTTGGCAGTCATCGAAACCAAAGGCTTAACATACACGTATCCAAACGCCGCAAAACCCGCCATCCAAGAAGTCTCCATAACAATCGAAAAGGGCGAGTTCGTCATCCTCACAGGCCCAAGCGGATGCGGAAAAACCACGTTCTGTCGATGCTTTAACGGCTTGATTCCCCACTTCTACCAAGGAGAAATGAAGGGCAAAATTCGAGTTGTTGGTTTAAACGTTGCAGACCACCCGATTCATGA
Organism: uncultured Candidatus Bathyarchaeia archaeon; assembly: GCA_964544285.1. Classification (GTDB taxonomy): domain Archaea; phylum Thermoproteota; class Bathyarchaeia; order Bathyarchaeales; family SOJC01; genus CAYGVX01. The sequence continues at coordinate 22,484 of CAZJAQ010000013.1, read as the reverse complement.
GCTTGCCCTACACGTTGGCCTAGTGTTCCAAAACCCCGAAAACCAACTGTTCGCTTTGTCGGTCGAGAAAGATGTGGCTTTCGGGCTGGAAAACCTCGGCGTTCCGCGAGAAGAGATGCAGAAACGAGTGGACTGGGCTCTGGAGACCGCGGGCATATATGACCTGCGAGAGAGAGCCCCCCACGAACTTTCAGGCGGACAGCAACAACGAGTAGCCATCGCAAGCATCATAGCCATGCAGCCCGAAGTCATGGTGTTAGACGAGCCGACTTCCTTCCTAGACCCCCTGAGCGCCCAGAGAATCTTCGAAGTCATACACGAGCTGAACAAATCGTTAGGCATAACTGTCATACTGGTCGAACATCGACTAGACTTAGCGGCAAGGTACGCAAACCACGTCATCATAATGGATAAAGGAAAAGCCGTCCTAAACGGCGAACCCAAGAAAATCTTGAGTTCTGACGAAGCCCGTCTACTCGGAGTTGGAATACCAAAAGCAACGAGGCTCTACCAGATTCTCAAGGAAGAAAACGGACTAGACGCCGACAAAGTGCCCGTGACTACAAAGGAAATCGTAAAACTTCTGCGAGAGGTTCTGAAAAAATCATGATCGAAGTCAAAGACGTTTATTTTTCCTATCCAAGCGGCGTCGAAGCTTTGAAAGGAGTATCGCTAACAATCAGAGACGGCGAATTCGTAGCCATCATGGGTCAGAACGGCGCAGGAAAGACGACGTTAATCAAGCACTTTAACGGCTTGTTGAAGCCGACGAGAGGAGAGGTCCTAGTCGACGGCGTGAACACGAAAACCACGAGCGTGGCTAAACTCGCTAGGAACGTGGGCTTCGTCTTCCAAAACCCCGACAACCAACTTTTCTGCGAAACTGTGGAGGAAGAAGTGGCTTTTGCGCTGAGAAACTTTGGCTTCAAAGAAACCACACTGAAAAGAAGAATAACATGGGCTCTCAACCTGTTAGGGCTAACCGAATACCGAAAAACCTCGCCTTTTATGCTGAGCGGGGGCGAGAGAAAACGCGTCGCACTAGCCTCGGTGCTTGCTTGGAACCCCAAAGTCGTAGTGATGGACGAACCAACGATAGGACAAGACTACGAACAAAAAGAAAAACTCCGCCAATTCATAATCCAACTAAACACTCAAGGCAAAACAGTAGTAACCGTAACTCACGACGTGGAATTTGTAGCCGAATGCAACCCCCGAGTAATGTTAATGTCGGATGGAAAAATCGTCGCAGACGGCGTCGGAAAGAAGGTGCTCACCGACGTTGAACGTCTAACTCAAGCTTCGATAGTTCCGCCGCAGATAACCCAGATTTTCACGGGCTTAACTGACTTTGGACTGCCTACAGACGTGATTGATCTCTACGAGGCGAGGGAAGTCTTGCTGAAAAGGTTGGGTGAGAAATGAGTGTTTTCGACGGGTTGAAGTTTAGAAGAGTCACGTCGCCCATTCACCTGTTAGACCCGCGAATTAAGTTCCTCTACGTATGCTCTATTTTCGTAGTTGCAATAATCTTCTGGGAGCTACTCCCCTTAATCGTCCTATTTCTGGTGCAGATTCCCTTCGTTCTTTTAGCTCGGGTTCAGAAGGAATGGATACGTTCCCTTAGAGGAGCAGCATTCCTCGCTTCAATCATCTTCGGAACGAATCTTCTTTTCAGGTACATATACGCTGGCTACGTTTTGACGCTTCCAGATGTTGAGTACGCTTCAGCGATGACTTTGCGCTTCGTGGTGCTCATCGAATCCTTCTCAGTCTTCTTCCTAACCACCTCGCCCGACCATTTAGGCTTAGCCTTGGAGCAAAGCCACGTCCCCTACGAGTTCTGCTTCGCCTTCACCACCGCTGTACGATTCGTCCCCGTCTTAGCCGAAGAAGCCCAAACGATCATGGACGCTCAAAAAGCGAGGGGACTGGAACTCGAGAAGGGCAACTTTCTTAAGAGAATAAGAAACTACATCCCGATTCTCATCCCACTGATCATCAGCGCCATCCGCAGAAGCCTAGAACTCGCCGAAGCCATGGAATCGAGAGCATGGGGCGCAATCAAAAAACGCACCAACCTATACGTCTTGAAAATAAGGAAAGCTGATTATCTGCTAATCCTAATTTCAATTCTCATAATCATAGTCGGTTTTTACATACGGTTTTACGTGCATGTACCGTCATTTTCAGACTTCTTGAGGCTGTAAGGCACCCGTCATCACTAGACTGAATGTGACCACAAGATTTTTAACAAGTAAAAAAGTATTGCCTCTCGGCGAAAAAGCTTGAAGATGTTGAAAGCCGCGGCGAAAGAAATCCTTGAAGGGGCACAGAAAGCCATAGCCGAATTGGACCCCAATCAAGTGAAAAAGATGCTGAAGATGATAATCGAAGCCAAAAAAAAGAAAATCTTCGTAGTAGGCATGGGCAGAAGCGGGTTCGTCGGCCGCTCCTTCGCGTTGCGTCTGATGAACTTGGGGTTTAACGTGTACTTCTTGGGCGAAACCATAACGCCAGCGGCTGGAAAAGAGGATTTGGTCATCGCCATCTCAGGAACTGGCATGACAAAACTGGTGTTAACCGCGAGCGCGGCTGCAAAAGACGTCGGCGCCAAAGTCATAGCCGTCACCACGTACGATAAGTCGCCGCTCGGAGACATAGCGGACCACGTGGTTGTCCTCACGGGTCGAACAAAGGCGGGTTGGCCTAGGGAAGAAGACTATCTGACTAGGCAGATTCTGGGCGAACGAGAGCCCCTGAGTCCCCTAGGGAGTATCTTCGAGAATAACTGCATGATATTCCTCGACAGCCTCATCGTGGAGCTTATGTGTCGCTTAAATAAGACTGAAGATGAATTAAGACAGAGGCATGCAACTATAGAGTAGAGGGTTGAAACTATGCGGGCTAAGTGGAAGAAGAAGAAGATGCGGCGAGAGAAAAAGAAGCGCCAGAAGCGAAGAGCAAGGTACAAGTAATCATCTGGCTTATTGGGCAGAGACAAAATTCGTCTTCTCAAGGTCGCGTATAAACTTCAACACGTCCTCCACGCTGGTTTCACTGTACTCTGCTGACACTGCCTTAGTAATCTCGTAGGCTGTGCGTTTTCCGTCCATAAAGTTGAAAATTTCGTATATCTTCTTTCTGAAATCTTTGTCCCTTTTTCCTAGCTTTTCATACCACTCGTACTCTTTTTCGCCTAGTGCCTTCTTTAATGCATCTTCGTTGAAGGTGCCCTTGAACAAACGTTTCGGGGTTAAGCCTCTTGCCTCCTTAACCGCTTCAGTCTCTTCAACCTGAGCGGGAAGCGTTATGCCTGCTGTTTTTGTGGTTTTGGCTAGGGTTTCTTCGAATCGTTTAATCTCAAGTTGACCGTAATGCTCCACGTCTTTCATGTATTCTGTGATGACGCCTTCTAGTTCAAGGCTTTTTCCCAGTCTTTCCACCGAGTTAATGGCTCTCTTTTCCCGCCAAACTGCGTGTTCCATCTTGTTTTTGAAGTTGGACGCTGTTTTGGCGAGTTCTTTTGCTTGTTCTTCTGGGTTTAAGCTCTTTCTAGTGAACAGGGATTTGACCGCTTCCTTGCTTACTTCTCGCAGCCTAGCCATTCCTCCCCACCTTGCAAGGCTCGCCATGAGAACTGCGTCTTCAGCTGTAGCGTCGGCGACGGTCAAGGTTGCAACCGTGGTTGTCCAGCCTACGCGTTTTAAGCTGTCTTCGCTGACCTTGTCAATCGTGTCCATGCTCGAATGATAGTACAAGTCTGGCCACTGAAGTAGCATGACACAGGGCACAGCGAAGGTGGATTCGTTGAATTCTGCGTGGTCGCTTCCTCCGCTGAAGGTGTTTATGGAGTATCGGAACGTGGATGATGAGCCGAAGGGGGTTTTGGGGTCGAATTCTTCTGCCAAACGTTCAAGTAGGCTGAACACGTAATCGTTGAGGTATGATGGGTTAGAGTCTGGGGTCTTGTCGAGGTTAAGTGTGGACCTGCAGAGTTCTTGGTCTTGTCCCACCATATCAAGGTTTATGCCCGCAACCAGCTTGGATGCCCAGTCTTCATGGTGGTATAGATAGGCAATCGTGCCGAAAGTTTCAGGCACCCAAAGAAACCTTATAGTTCGCGTTGGCTTCGCCATCTTGCTAGATTCTACGAGTGTCTGGATGGTGCGGGCGACTTCTAGGAGTAACCCACTGCCCGAGGCGTTGTCGTTAGCGCTCGGCTTTGGATGACAGAGGTGAGCGACCAAGAAGACTTCTTCATCTGGCTTCGAGCTGCCTTGAATCGTAGCCGTGACCACGTCCAAATAACCCGGAAACAGTCTGGCGTCAACTTTAGCCTTCAATTTTACAGGCTTGTCGCCTTTTAGCAGGGCACGGAGGTGGTTTCCTTGGCGTTTGCTGAGGGAGAAGCCGAACGCTACTTTGTCTAGGTCTTCTTTCGTGGGCCAGATTGATTGGTAAGCATGAGCGTCGGGTATGTCGACGCTTTCTCGCACGTCTCTCATCTCAAGGGGCAAGGTGTCTGTGATGACGCCTGCAGCGTCGTGCTTGTAAACTGCGATTTCGTGAACCTTTTTTGCTCTGCCCGTGGCTAATACGAATTTGCCTTTAACGTCTTTTCCTTCGTAGTGTTCTGGTTTGGTTCCTTCGTCTACGTCGATTAGCTCGGCTGTTACGCCTTCAGCGGGCGTGGCTTTGCTGTAGGTGTGGAGGCAGGTGGGCACGTCTTCGTATCTGACGATTAGCTTCTTTTCGGGTTCAACTAAGTGTAATTCAGCGCTCTTGACTTCCCAGCCCACTGGGGACGTGTGGGTCCAGTATTTTGTTTCGCCATCTGAGAAGAACTGCTCTATTCTTGCGTCTTTTAGACCGATGCTTCGGAGTGTGTCTCTGACGTATTCTGCGGCTTCATGGAACATCGTGGAAGCTTGGATTCGGTGGAAACGGGCAATTTGGGCTACGTAGGATTTTGCGACTTGTCCAGAAAGTTCATCTTTCACTATTTTTTCAAGCTCTGTTCTCAAGGAAAACCCTCTGATGAGCTTACGTATGTGCTTTAGGAGTTTAAGATTTTTGGGAAAGAAAAAAGAAAAGAGGCGGCTATTTTGGCCTCGTCATCTGTATGTCTTTTGCCAGAACGTAGGGGGATAGGGCGGGTCCGTAGTCGAGTCCCCACCAGTATATGTGCTGCCTTTCCTTAGAGATTCCTGCTATTTGGTTGAGCAGCCTTAGGATGTTGTCGCTCAGGCGCAAGTCTTTGTACGATTCTCTAATTTCGCCGTTTTTTATCAGGAATATGCCGTCTCTGGGGATTGTTGAGAAGTCTCCTGTGGCGTAGTTTTGGAATCGAGTGTACCAATTGTTGGTGAGGTATAAGCCGTGTTTTATTTGGCTGAAAAGTTCATCTTTGCTCATGTCGCCTGGGTCCATTTCGATGTTCCATGGAGTAGGCTGTATGAGTCCAGCGTTGCCCGTCGTTTTGGTCTTGAAGATTTTTGCAGTCGATGTGTTGTGGAGGTATGTCTTTAGCACACCTTTATTGATGATTATGTTTTCTTGTGCGGGAAAACCTTCGTCGTCGAAGACTCGATTGCTGACAGCGTATTGGGCAGGCTTGTCCCGTAGAGTCACAACGTCTGACGCTACCTTCTGTCCAAGTTTGTCTGTGAACACTGATTGCTGAATCATGACACTGAATGCGGACGCCATAAAACCCCAAGTTCCCAGCATAGAAGTGAAGAAGAGTGGGTCGAAGATAATGTCATACCTTCCTTCTTCTCCCTGTTTCGGATTCTTTGCCATCTTTGCGATTTCGCCGGCTTTCTCTCCTGCTCGGCTGGGCTTGAAGTCCTTTAATGCAGAGCTGCATTCCACTCCATGACCTGAGGCGTCAATCTGCGAGAAGGCTCTTATTGACAGCTCGACTGCTGACCTTGCATCTTGCCCTGTTGGTCCCTCTGAAGAGGCGAGATAGATGTCTTCGTATTTGGTGAAGAGAATTCCTCCCGCGTTGACGTCTTTGCCAGCTTCTTTTTTGGATGCTTCTATGGCTTCGAGAACGTAGTCAGACGGGTTTTCCAGTTCTTGGAGTTTTTTATCTGCAGTGGGTTTTGGATATTTGAATTTGCCTTTTGCTATTCCGCCGTACGTTGGGTTTTCCTTCGATACCTTAGCCAGCTTGAACAGCTGTTCCATTATGCTTTCTGCGTTCTGGAAGTTTCGTATTTCGGTTGCGACTAGCCGTTTCTTCCACGTTAGAGCTACGTCTGTTACGTAGTCGTTCCATGCCACTGTGATGTCTATTTGGTTCTCGCTGAACCGTGTTTGTCTGTATCGCCCGAAAGTGGTTTTTGCGATAACCTCGTCTGCGCCGAGGGCTTTTCCCTTCTTCACTATGGCTTCTGTCTTTGCTAGCACTTCGCTCATTTTACGTACACTCCTTTCAGACGAATGACTGGTCCACCCGTGTAAACTGGGGCTAGTTGCATGGGGTCGCCTTTGCCGCACGTCGCCGCATCATAATTAACCTTCTTTGATATGGCGTCAACGGCGCTCCACCAATTCTCGGTTGTGGTTTCGATGACTGGTCTCGCGACAGGATACGTCAGCTCGCCATTTTCAATCGCGTAGGCTTCTCTGCCCACGTAGCGTTGATTAAAACGTCTGTCGTCGATGTTCCACTCCATGAAAGACTTCATGTAAATCCCATGCTTCACGTCTTCGATGATTTCCTCTTCTATCCAGTCGCCGGGCAGCAGGAAAGTGTTCGCCATTCGCACTATGGCTTCCCTGCTATAGTTTACTGACCTCGAAGAACCATTACTCACAGTGCCCAGCTTGGCTGCTGTTTCTCTGTTATGCAGAAACTCGTTTATCACGCCATTCTTGTACAAGTATCGTCGTCCTGCCTTTATTCCCTCATCATCATACTCGTAGTAACCATAGCTGTTCTTCACAGTAGGGTCGTCCACTATGGTCACTACGTCGTTGCCGATTCTTGTTCCCATCCAGTATGGACCACCTTGATATATGAAAGAACGCCCTGCCTGGCTCATCTCACGCCCAAGTATGCGGTCTGCCTCCATCGGGTGCCCACAGGACTCGTGGCAAGCAATCCCCGTGACTTCTGTTCCGCAGACCAAATCCATGTTTCCAGGCTTGACGGCTTTTCCTTCCTTGGCGAGTCTCTGCAACACCTTCGCTTCATGCAATAACGCGTCAGTCATCTTCCACTCGTCGAAAGCTTCCCATCCTCCGCTTCGTCCAAACTGTTTCGAGGCTTGTTCGGGCTTGCCGTTTTCCACAACGGTTATGAAAGCGTAGGCTCCTAGTTTGGGCACGAACGATGATATTGTTGAACCTTCAGAGTTGACGAAATATTTCTCTATGAGGTTTATGGAGCAGAACAGTATTCTTCCAGGGATTTTTATGTCTTGAGAAGCTAAAGTCTTGTCGACTTCCATCAGCTCGTCTATCTTCTTTTCAGGCGGCACGTCTTCTATCTTAGTTTTTTGTTCAACGCTCCATCTTGTTTTGACGCTTTTTTCTTCCGTGAAGTTAATCTTGTCTTTTCGCTTCGCTGCCTTGGCAGACTTGTAAGCCATGTTAACTATCGATTCTGCTTCGTCTTTTGTCCACTTGTTGGTTGATGCAAAACCTAGCCCGCCATCAGCCAGTATCCTCACGTAGAAACCGCTGTCGACAGTCGAGGCAAAAGCGTCTAAGACACCGTTTTTTATCACGAACTCTTCATGCTTCGTGTTGCTGGCACTCGCCTCCGCGTACTCAACCTTCTTGCCCCTCGCGTAGCTTAAGGCATAGTCTACTATGTCCTTATCCAAAGTTTTCACCTTTGCCTACGTTAGCTAACATGTATGGGTAAATATCTTTCTGTTGCAAGCTCTATGCATAGGCGGATTCTAATTCAGAATACTTACCCTTTTTTCATAACGATTATTGCCTCCGCAAAACAACGCTTACGAGAAGTTTCACCCTTCGAAGGAACAAACATTGCTGATAAAGCTAGGTAAAACCCTCATGTTCTCACCACTGCTAGCGTGCGTCTTAGCTTCTTTTCTCGTCTTCGGGGTCTTGAGTTCTGTACACGAAAAAGACTGGACTTTCACCTACATCAATGAACCGCCTTATGGCAATTGGACTTTTACTCGCAAACCATCTCTGCCCATGAAAGTCAACGCGTCTCAGATACCCATCGGTGCCAACTGGACGTATGTTTATACTCTCACCGCAAACCACACGTACCACGTTTACTGCTATGGCAACTGGATAAATAACGGCTCCACGCCTAAAACCGACTACGACATCTACGTTTACAACCCTCTCGGCGAGTTGGAGGGCTACCACACCGAAGCGGCTGGACTGCCTGAACATTTAGGAAGCACCGTGGACCAGCCTTTCTTCACGCCAAAACATTCTGGCAACTACAGCTTTGTCGTCAGGAATGACCCTAGGGAAAGTCAAGCCGCAGAAGCTGCCACGTTTATGATCATCGAGCATGTTGAACCGAATATGTGGCATAGCCGCTTCATCGAAGGAAAACAAGACAACGCGGCGGTTGAGAACACCAGTTGGGCTTACGAGTTCTCCACAAACAGCGAACACATCGAAGTCAAAGTCCAAGTGCCTGACACGCTCGACATGTACGAGGCGCGGCTGTATCTCATGGCGAACCCCTCCGCGAAAAAGGGTGAGTTACTGAACGGGTGTCCCCTAGCTTGGGAGGCCGGGCTGTACGGTGGAACTAGCGGTTCCTTTGGGGGCTACAATTTAGACAGCAAGGGCTTTAGAGGCAACGCTTACGCGAGCTGCGAAGATTTCGGGCAGAATATGCTGATCAACTACACTTCGCCTTACGAAGGAGAGAGCCTCTACCATCTTGTCCTAATCGGCGAATTCGGCGTTGGGAACGTTAGCTTCAGGGTTAAGACGAATTTTGGCGATTCGGCTCTGCAATTGGCAACTTCGCTTCAAAGGGTCTATCCGAACAACGAAACAGTCATCACTGCCGTGTCAAACAACTCTAACATTCAACAGGCTTTCCTGTACTATTCTACTGACAACTGGAACACGTCTGCTCTTTCTGAGATGCTGGTCAGTAACCGCACCTGCAACGGAACAATCCCTGGAAAAGAAGCTGGCGTAACGGTGAGTTACCGTGTGGAAGCCTACGACTTTCTCGAGAACATGATGAGCATTAACGGCAGTTACGCTGTGAAGTATCTGGCTGAAGTAAACTTCACTCTAACCAGAGAAGCGGTTACGATAGAAGAGAACGTGTCAATCAACGGCTTCGTGACGCCAGCAGTAGGGACAACGAACGCACGCGTAAAAGTGGTATTTACAGCTTCCAACGGGTCGACGATCGAGCGATACTGCAACGTGCAAGCAGACGGCAACTTCTCGATTAGCTTCAAACCACCTTCTCTTGGCTCTTGGAGTGTCCAAGCCCAATTTCTGGGAGATCAGATGAGGCATCCAGCTTCGAGCGACTCTGTACGTTTCATTGTCGTGGAGCTTTCCTTCGTCAGCAAGTATGCGATGTATATTTATGCGGGCGTCGGCGCCGTGGTTGCAGTAGTAATCGTTGTGATTATGATTCGCAGAAGACAATAGCGAGAAGCTTTCCTCTATGTTTCTCTTGTCGAGACAAACCTTTAAGCTAAACAGTCGATACAAACAACAAAAAGGAGAAGCGATGATGCCCAAGTATCTGGCTTCCGACACGTACTTTTTGCAGGGGAACGAAGCCTTAGCCGAAGCTGCTCTCATCGCTGGGTGCCGATTCTTCGCGGGCTACCCCATCACTCCTGCCAGCGAAATCGCAGAGCATCTCGCAAAACGTCTCCCCCAAGTGGGTGGGATTATGATTCAGATGGAGGACGAAATCGCTTCGTTGGCTTCAGTGATCGGAGCAAGCTGGACTGGCACTAAGGCTATGACGGCGACTTCTGGACCCGGCTTCAGCCTCATGCAAGAAAACATCGGGTATGCCTTCATGACTGAAACTCCATGCGTCATAGTTGACGTGCAGAGAGCCGGACCAGCCACAGGGCAGGCTACGAAGTGCGGTCAAGGTGATGTGATGCAGGCTCGCTGGGGCACGCACGGAGACTATGAGGCAATTGTGCTGTCCCCGAATTCGGTGCAGGAAATGTTCGACCTGACGGTGCGGGCTTTCAACCTGGCTGAAAAATATCGTACTCCAGTCGTCCTTCTGGCTGACGAAATCGTAGCTCATATGAGGGAACAGATGTTCGTGCCGTCTCTGGAAAAAATAGAAATTGTTGAGAGAAAGAAGCCCCGACCTGGAGATAAATCGTTCTTCGGCGGTGAAGAAGTTCCTCCCATGCCTCCAGTGGGCGAAGACTACAACGTCACGGTGACGGGTTCGACCCACGACGAGTTTGGAATACGTTTCACTGCTGACCCAAAAGTTCACCGCAGCCTCGTGACTAGGCTTGTCAACAAAATCAGGAACAACAGCGAATTGCTTATGGACTTCGAAGCCTTCAACATGAACGACTGTGAGGTCGGCTTCGTCTCCTTCGGCTGCACCTCCCGCGCCGTCTACGAAGCGGTAGAAATGGCGAGAGATAAAGGAATCAATGCGGGGTTTGTCAGGTTGAAGACGCTTTGGCCTTTTCCCGAAAGAGCCGTTAGAACGATGGCGCAGAAAGCCAAAACGATTATTGTGCCAGAGATGAACCTGCAGCAAATTTTCTTCGAAGTGCAGAGAGTCGTTAACGGTCAGGCGGAAGTTGTTCCCCTTAACAAGATTGGTGGAGGAGAGATGTTGACTCCAGAGGAACTCTGTTCTGAGATTGAAAGGAGCGTGGGACAGTGAGCGAAACTTTTTCCAGCAAAAACTACCTCAGAGACATACCGTTCCCCTTCTGTGCAGGGTGTGGCGGCACCACTGTAGCTACCACTTTTCTCAGAGCTGTCCAAGAACTTGGCCATCAAGACCTTCAAGGCTTTGTCTTCTGCAGCGGCATCGGATGCTCCTCGTGGATTCCCTCTCCCCACTTTAAAGCAGACTCTATCCACACTCTTCATGGGCGAAGTATACCTGTCGCCACCGGCGTTAAGCTTATGCGTCCAGATTTGAAGGTGGTTGTTTTCGGCGGCGATGGAGACATTGTGGGAATAGGGCTAAGCCACTTGATTCACGCGGCGAGGAGAAACTTGGACATTACTGTAATCATGGTGAACAACATGATTTATGGTATGACAGGTGGGCAAGTGGCGGCGACTACGCCTTTGAAGACGAAGACCACCACTACCCCTTATGGAAGTTTTGAACGTCCGTTAGATGCCGTTCAGCTCGCTGTTTCTGCAGGGGCGTGTTATGCAGCTCGCTGGACAACGGCACACGTCACTCAGTTGAAGGAAGCAATTAAGAAAGCGTTGACTATAGAGGGCTTCGGCTTCGTTGAAGTCTTAAGTCAGTGTCCGACCGCTTACGGTCGTCGTGTCGGCTTCGAGAATGCTGGAGAAATGTTGCTTTGGTTGAAGAAGCGAAGCGTGATGATTGAAGAAGCAGAGAAGCTCACCGAAAAAGAGTTGGAAGGTAAAATAGTTGTCGGCGAATTCGTTTCTACGGCTATTCCGTCTTTAACAAAAACGATTCAAGCCATGTTGAAAGAGGTGAAAAATAGTGGCTAGAATTGAAGTGCGAATCAGTGGGCTTGGGGGACAAGGAGTAGTCCTAGCAGGCCAAATCCTCGGGCGCGCAGCAGTCTACGATGGAAAAAACGTGGTGCAAACGCAGAGCTACGGAGCCGAAGCCAGAGGAAGCGACGCAAAAAGCGAAGTAATAATCTCAAACCATAAAATAGGCTTCCCCATCGTGAGGAAATGCGACATCCTCGTGGCGATGAGCCAAAGCGCCCTCGACAAACACGTCAAAGACCTGAAAGAAAACGCCACACTCATAGTCGATGGAGACTTAGTGAAGAAGATTCCCGAGCTCAAAGCCCAAATCCATAAACTTCCAATAACCAAGACTGCCGAAACTCGGCTCAAATCCAAAATCTACGCAAACGCCGTCATGCTCGGCGCCCTAACACGAATCACCAACATCGTGAGCAAAGAAGCCATGGAAAAAGCCATCACGACCAGCATCAAAGCAGACGTGGTCAAAACAAACCTACAAGCCTTTCAAAAGGGTCTCAATCCATAAAACGTGCCTGCCACTGTTTTGCGCAACTGATATCTTGTTGAGGTTGTTATTGGAAATTGCTGGTTGATGTATTGTCGTTTTCATTAAAGGATGGTTGGAACAAGATTTCCGAGAACTATCAGAATAGGAGTGGGGTTCCTACAGATGATGTTTATTGGGGAGATTTTGTCGCCACGGAAAGCCAACTAAGAATCTTAGGCGACGTTAAAGGAAAGCGTATCCTTGAAATCGGCTGCGGTGGCGCTCAGAACTCTATTGCGCTTTCGAAATGGGGAGCCAGAGCAATCGGGGTTGATCTGTCGCGGAGACAGATAATGTACGGAAAGAAAATTATGCGAAACGAGAGTGCAGAAGTGAGCTTGTTAGTCTGTAACATGGAGAGGCTCCCCTTCAAAAGTGAAAGTTTCGATATAGTCACGACTGCTGTTTCTCTTCACTACGTACCCGATTTAAATGCGGCAGTTGCCGAAGTCAATAGAGTTTTGGTGAAAGGGGGTTACTTCACTTTCAGCACGGCTCACCCATTTTCAGAGGGCAAACTCGTCAGGTATAGAGGCAGGAGAGCGGTGGCTTTAAGAAATTATTTCAGACGAAGAATAGTCCGCTGGATAGACAAGCTTCCGGATGGTTCAAGGGTGAAGATGCACTCCTACTACAGGACTTTACAAGACTATTTCGACGTCTTGACAGAGAACGGGTTTACTATCGAGCGGTATCTCGAACTAGAAAGACTCGATGAAAACATGCTACACCCATTGGACAAGAAAAAAATAACGAAGGAAAGAGAAGCCAAGCAACAGTACAAGATCATGAAGGAAGTGCCATACTGGATCATCTTCAAGGCTTGCAAAAGGAATTAGTGACAGGCAAAGTGGGATTTGCCTCTATCATAAGGGAACACGCCAACCCCCTGCCCACTAGAGCCTAATAGGACGGTCTAGTCTCTGCGCCGAGAACACAAAAACCAAGTCAAGCAACCTTTAAAAGCCATACACACCGCAATACTACACTCAACCAAAAAAACGAGGGATGAACCCCGAAAATGCCCTTCCAGAAAGGAGACTTCCTACTAATCGAATACACAGCCAGAGTAAAAGAAACAGGAGAAACCTTCGACACCACCCTAGAAGAAGTAGCCAAAAAAGAGCGACTGCTCAAAGAAGGAGAAACCTACGAACCAAAACTCATAGTAATCGGCGAAGGATGGATGCTCAAAGCCCTCGACGACAAACTACCATCCCTCGAACTAAACAAGCCAGAAACCATCGAAATTTCCCCAGAACAAGCCTTCGGCCCCCGAGACCCAGAAAAACTAAAGATGATCCCACTGAGAAGACTCAGAGACAAGGGCATAACTCCCCAGCTCGGGATGCGCATCGAATACGAAAAAAAACCCGCCACGATAAGAACGGTGGGAGCAGGAAGAGTAACAATAGACTTCAACCCACCCCTCGCGGGCAAAACCCTAGTCTACGAAGTTACAGCAAAACAGAAACTCGAGACATCCGAAGAAAAAATATCCGCCCTAATCCACCGTAGAATCCCCATAATCGACGTTGAAAAGTTCAAGTTAGACATCGGAAAAACCCACGTAGTGACCCATGTTCCAGAAGAGGCATTCTACCTTGAAGGGCTCCAACTGGCAAAAAGAGGCATAGCCGCCGACATACAACGCTTCTTTCCAGACGTGAGGAAGGTGGAATTCGTTGAAACTTTCAAGAGCCCAAAACCCGCAGAGGCAGCGAAAGAAAAGAAGAAGCCGAGAGCAAAAAAGCCGAAAAAACCAAGAACCAAATAAAACTTCAGATAACTTCGGTCTTCTTAGCAAGGGTTGACGCAGATTCGTAAGTTAACTTTTTCTCGTCCAGAATAGTGTACCGCCCCGGTCTGATCTCTTTCGCCTTAACTAACGCTTCCACCACGTCTTTCGGTTCAACTCCGAGTTCTGCTGCAGTGGTCGGTGCACCCACCTTTTCTAACTTCGATTTAATGCGGTGCCAATTCAACCCGTGCAGACAAGCCATCATTATAGTGCCGACACCCGCCTGTTCGCCATGCATTGCAGGCTTTGGCGCTATCAAGTCTAAAGCATGGCTGAAAAGATGCTCCGAACCACTGCTGGGTCTGCTGCTGCCCGCTATGCTCATGGCAACACCACAGCTAATCAGAGCTTCTAAAAGAACCCTCAATCCTTCTTCGTCTCCCGGCTTGATTGCTTCAGCGTTTTTTGCAACGAGTTTTGCGCTCATCAACGCCAAGCTGGCTGCGTATTCTCCATAGTATTCGTTATTAACTTTATGAGCAAGATGCCAATCACGCACTGCAGTGAATTTGGCTATGACGTCGCCGCACCCACTGGCCGTGTAACGATGCAAAGCGTGAATGATCACACTCGTGTCAGCAATTATAGCCATAGGAGCCTGCGCCATAACCGAATAAGGCTTCTCCGACCCCTTGATCGACGCCAGAGGACTCGCAATGCCGTCATGCGACGCAGTGGTAGGTACACTTATGAAGGGAACATTCTGGCGTGCGGCACTGAGTTTTGCAACGTCAATTTTTGTGCCGCCTCCAACACCGAGAACGACTTGGGGTTTTGTCTCTTCTATTTTTTCTCTAACAGCACTCACCTCCTTCATGGTAGAAGAAGAGACGAGCAAATGATCGGCACTGATTCCAGAATCCTTGAGCAAGTCCATAACCTTGCGTCCAGCGATTTTGTAGGTTTCGACACCCGTGACTACAAATGCAGACTCTGAAAACCCAAGCTTCTTACAAATAGGCACAACAAACTCTATAGTACCGTTTCCAACCACGACCTCTCGCGGAAGTTGCATCTGATGAAGCTTCATAGTCAAAGGAAATCACTATTCTAGCGAATTCGTTAAGGTCTCCATCTGGTAATAATGTTCTCGAAATCTTTTTAAATCAGTCGGTAATGTATAGATGACGACTAACTTCCTTTGGAAGTACAACCGCAAGAGCGTTTTAGATTTTCCAGGGGAACTTGGAAATGCGTGAAACACCAAATAAACTAGTCCTTAAAGGCACTACTACAATAGGCGTCGTGGGCAGCGATGGAGTAATCCTGTCCTCAGACACACGAGTAACAATGGGTACTTTCATAGCCCACAAAAGAGGCAAAAAAATATACAAAATCGACGACCACATCGCCATGACCATCTCTGGAAGCGTGGCTGACGCCCAACGAGTTGTCGACATACTAACGGCGAATGCACAGCTATACAAGATGAACTTTGGGAGACCTATCCCCATCAAAGCCGCCTCAAGACTAATCGCAAACCTCCTCTTCTCGTCTCGCTACGCCCCCCTAATTGCCCAAGTCCTGATCGGAGGAGTCGACGACACAGGTGCCCACGTGTTCTCGCTTGACCCTCTCGGCAGCTTAATGGAGGAGAAATGCGTCGCCACGGGCTCGGGTTCTCCAGTAGCATACGGGGTTCTCGAGGATAGATACCGCGATGGAGCTCCCTCAAAGGAGCTGCTGCCAATCGTAGTACATGCAGTGAAGGCAGCAATGAAGAGAGACATCGGAAGCGGCGACAGCTTCGACGTGGTAATCATCGATGAAGAGGGCTACCGCGAACTAAGCGATGAAGAGAAAAAGAGCATAGTGGAGACGTCGAAATCGAGGAGAAAGTCGTGACGACTGCGAGCAAGAGCAAGGGCGAAATAAGCCAAACCGTCTTGGAACACATACCCGAAAAGGCAGAAGTTACTAGGATAGAATTCGAAGGACCGGCACTGGCAGTTTACACTAAAAGGCCAGAGATTCTCTTTGAACAAAGCTCCATCATCGCTGAGATAGTTGGTCTAATCCGCAAAAGAATAGTCGTGAGATCCGACCCAACTGTAAGGTTACCAGAAAAAGACACCATAAAGATAATAGAAAAGACAGTCCCCCAAGAAGCCGAAATCACGAGCATAAACTTTGACCCAAGCCTAGGCGAAGTCATAATCGACGCAAAAAAGCCAGGATTGGTGATTGGAAAGAACGGGGCGGTCTTGCAGGAGATTGTAAAAGAGACACGATGGCGTCCCAGAATCCTGAGAAGCTCCCCCATACCTTCAAAGATCATCACCCACATGCGCCACTATCTTCATTCCGAAAGCAAAGAACGGGAGAGAATACTGCGCACAGTAGGTGAAAGAATATTCCGACCAATGATCAGCGAGGTGGGCGACGTAAGAATCACAGCTTTAGGCGGGTTCCGAGAGGTAGGCCGTTCTGCACTCTTGTTACAAACAAGAGAAAGCCAAGTGCTCATAGACTGCGGAATTAACCCAGGCTCTGCAAACCCTTTGGACGCTTTTCCACGTCTTGATATACCCCAATTCGACATTGAAAACCTCGACGCCGTAATCGTAAGTCACGCACATTTAGACCATTGCGGTTTTCTGCCTTTTCTGTTCAAGTATGGTTATGATGGTCCAGTCTACTCTTCTGCTCCAACATCAAACCTCATGACTTTGCTTCAATTGGACTACTTGGACGTGGCGAGTAAGCAGGGTTATATGGCGCCTTATGATCAGAAGGACGTGCGCGAATGTGTTCTTCACACTGTGCCCTTGCGTTACGGTGCAGTGACAGACATCTCGCCTGACATTCGCTTGACTTTGCATAACGCGGGTCACATTTTGGGGTCGTCGATCGTTCACCTGCACGTAGGGGAAGGCTTGCATAACCTTGTGTACACGAGTGACTATAAGTATGCGAAGACAACTCTTCTTGAGCCTGCGGCGACAGAGTTTCCCAGGGTTGAGGCGATAATAACTGAGAGTACCTATGGTGCTATGCAAGATGTTATGCCTTCGCGGATTGCTGCTGAAGAAAGGCTTGCGTCGATAATAAATGACACATTGGAGCACGGCGGGAAGGTTATAATTCCAGTGCCTGCGGTTGGTCGAGCCCAGGAGATTATGTTGATTATTGACGGTTACATGAAACGGGGGCAGATGAAGGAGGCGCCCGTGTTTATCGAGGGAATGATTTCTGAAGCCACGGCGATTCACACCGCCTATCCTGAGTATTTGGCTCGGGAAGTTCGGAACAGCATTCTGCATGAGGGAGTCAACCCCTTTCAATCGGACTACTTTACTATGGTGGAGCATCCGAGCGCTCGAGACGAAATAGTGGAGGGAGAACCGAGCATCATAATGGCAACTGCTGGCATGCTCGAGGGAGGACCGGTGATTGATTATTTCAAACGGTTAGCCTCCAACGAGCTTAACACGGTGTTGTTCGTTAGTTACCAGATTGAGGGTACTCTGGGGCGGCGGGTGCAGAGAGGGTTGGCAGAGACTCCGATTATGAATAATGAGGGGAAGATTGAAGTTATAAGGGTCAAGCTGCGTGTCGAGTCTATCGAGGGTTTTTCAGGACATTCGGACAGAAGACAGATTATTAACTACATCACTCGTGTTACGCCGAAGCCTGAGAAAGTGATAGTTTGTCATGGTGAAAAGGCGAAATGCTTTAGCGTTGCGAACTTTCTTAGAAGAAGGTTCAAGATCGACGCTGTAGCGCCCGAGGTCTTGGAGACTATTAGGCTGCGGTAGGGACTTGTTCTTCTGGTGTGACGGTTTTTTCTCGCCAGATTCGCACGCCAGAGGGGGTGATTACTATTCTTTCTTCTCCTAGGCGGGCGATGTCGCCGTCTACTGTTTTGACGAATTCGCATAGTTCGTTTACGGCTTTTTTTATGTCTTCGATGCTTTTGTTTGCTAGGGGGCTTATTTTTAGTATGAGGATGTTGCCTTGTTTGACTTCTTGTTTTATCGTGTCCAAGTCTGAAAGGTTTCGAAGGGGCATTGCTTTCAGGTAGGTTTTGGAAACGCGATTCTCGGAAACGTCTTCTGCTCTGTCTTCTGTTTTTTTGCTGTGCCGTCGGACGATTTTTTCGAAGGTTTTTCCGAGGTTTGACAAAAGAGCGTTTCCCCTAACCTTATTTTCGTGTTTTCCAACTTTAAGTGTTTCTTTTTTGTCCGAGTTGTTTCTTGGTGTGTAGTCTATTGTTTAACTCTGGTTTTATAATGTTTGTGTCTATGGGTGCGGTTTTTGTGGGGTTTCGTGGTTGTTTGTGTTCTCTTCGCTTAGTCTAGACCGTCCTATTAGGCTGGGTATGGTGTTGGGTTGGGGATAGGTTGAAATTGTGGGTTGTTGTTAGTTTGGTGTTATGCGAGAGTTTGTGTTGTTTTCTCGTCGGGGTTGGACTGGTGGGAGCTTTGGGAGTTTGCGGGAGGGGGGTAGGTTGGATGTTGTTTATCAGTGTTTGTTGTTTGGGTTGTTTACTTCGGGTGCTGTGAGGCGGGATGTTGTTTTTCACGTGGTTTTGGGTGGTCCGCCTCGGCCTCCGCTGCGTTTGACTGTGGACGGGCGGGGTTTGAGGGACGTTCGGACAGACGAGCAAACTTGGGAAGAAATTCTTAGGAAAGTTTTGAGTGGCGGCGTACATGCAGGGATTAATGTTGGGCGGGAGAGCTTGCAGGAACTTGTCAGGGATAAGCGGAGTGTGTTTGTTCTGGAAGAGGGAGGTGAGGATGTTTGGAAGGTGAAGTTTGGAGAGAACCCTGTGTTTGTGTTGGGAGACCAGGTGGGGCTTCCGAAGAAGGATGAGAAGTATGTTTTGAGGTTTGGAAGGAAGATTTCTCTGGGCAAGAAGCCATATTTAGCAGCGACATGTGTCGACGTAATTAATTATCTAGCTGATTTGCAGAACGTGTTCTGATTATCGATATTTCATGAAAGAAGGGTAAGCACTTTGGCTAATGGAAGATTCTTCCATAAGTGTTATTTTCTACGTGTATTCCAGTATTTCATAGGGAAGAAGTCTGTTGAAGAGAGTAAATCCTGAAAGGATGTTTATACTGCTCCTTTTAATCATATTCCCGCTGATGTCTAGGATTCCTTCAGTTAAAGCTTCTGAAACGGTTTACATCAAGGCTGACGGGTCAATTGACCCTCCTACTGTGCCCATTTCAACCGTGGATTACATCACTTACACTTTTATGGATAACATTTCAGCTAATTCAATAGTGGTTGAAAGAGATAACATAATCATAGATGGGAACGGCTACATGCTTAATGGCACTCCATATGGTAATCGGGGATTTGACATATCTTACAGAAACAACGTGACGGTTAAGAATGCTGAAATCACAAAATTTAGTGTTGGCATGTACGTTTATCATTCCAACAACTGCAAGGTTCTCGACAACAGGGTGACTGATTGTGGGTATGCAATAGATGTCATGCACTCCAGCAACAACAATACGGTTGCCGGTAACATCGTAAGCGACAGTATGGGTGGAATAAGCGTCGACTACTCCAGCAATAACAACACTGTTTCACATAACACCGTTTCAGACGGAGGATGGGGACTTTATGTCTGGATGTCCAGATTCAATGAATACCAAAATAACATTGTGATTAACTGCTCAAGGGGCATATATGTCTCCCAGAGCGCTATCAACAACACAATCCATCACAACCGCTTTTTCAATAACACAAGTTATGGACTCGATATCAGCTATTCATACAACAACACCATCTCGGATAACATTGTGACTGGAAACTATTACGGAATACACATTTACAACTCTGCCAACAACATCTTCGATAACAATACGGTGTCAAACAGCTATTCAGGGATAGTCCTTAGCTACTCAACAAACAACACCCTCACGAGTAACAACGCATCCTCGAACAACAATTACTATGGCGGACGTGGAATATGCCTATACCACTCCAACGAAAGCTCCATCAGTGATAACACAGTTCTAAACAATTACTATGGATTCTACCTTGAATACTCCCATAACAACCGTTTCTCCTGTAACCTTGTGTCTTCAAACAGCTGGAATGGTGCCAGCTTCTACGAGTCTTCGAACAACATAATTCAAGAAAACAACATAACTGAAAATGACTTTGGCATTACATTTGACTATTCGCAAAGCAATATCGTCAACAGCAACATCATTGCAGGGAGCTTTTATGGTATTCGTATATCGTACTCCTCCCTGTATAACGTCATTTGTGGCAATTACTTTACTAGTAATTTTTACCAATTATACTTCTACGAGGCGACCAACAACGCAGTTTACCATAACAATTTCCTTGGTCCAGAAAACGAAATCATAGGCTCCAAAAATGCCGTTTGGGATGATGGCTATCCTTCGGGCGGAAACTACTGGAGTGACTACGACGGAACCGACCTGTTTCATGGTCCCTATCAGAATGAGACTGGAAGCGACGGAATAGGGGATTCACCGTATGTTTTTGATGAGAATAATCAAGACAACTACCCGCTCATGAAGCCCTACCCGTGGGATTCGTATGGCATCGGGATAACGTATCTGGGCGTGTCCAAGGCTGTTGTGGGGCAAGGATACACTCTGCACGGTAACGTGATGATATTCAACTACGGCGACGACACCGAATACTTCAACGTCACAGTACTTGCGCTGTCGAGCACGCCCATACCCATGCTGTTCATCATCCACAAATTTGAAAACTTCTCCCTTGCAAGCAGAAACTCCTCAACCCTCACCTTCACATGGAACACCACAGGCTTTGCCTACGGCGACTATTCCATCAGCGCGTATCCAGAGGTTGGTGATGAGGTGGCTGTCGCATTTGTCGACGGTTGGGTGGTGGTGACTATTCCGGGCGACGTAGACGGAGACTTCGACGTCGACCTCTACGACGCCGTCAAACTACTAATCCGCTACGGTGTCAAAAAAGGCGAGCCAGACTACGACCCCAACCTAGACATAGACGACGACGGACGCATCTTCCTCTACGACGCAGTCATACTCCTCAGCCGCTATGGGCAAAAATACTCCTAGCCCTTTTTTCTAGAATAGGGAAAGAGCCTCGGGCGGGCTTCGATCCCGCGACCGACGGTTTACGAAACCGTTGCTCTACCAAGCTGAGCCACCGAGGCACAGAACTTCTTATCAGAAAAGAACATACACTAGAAAATTTAGATCTTTCGGAGCTATCTCTTCTTTTCTCGTTTCTCTTCTGATATGTACAACACTATTGCTACGCTTATGAAGACAATCCCTGTAAACTCGAATATTAAGAAGAGCTCAAGAGGCCACTCGAATCCCAGCAACACTTGAAGGATTGGACTAACAACTAAAGTTCCACCAGCACCACCAAAACCACCCACTAGCCTAAAACGTAAACTCCTACTCCTAAGCATAGTCTATTTCCCTAATCTTATATTATGGTTTTTTATGTAAGGATTTTCGTATAAATGGTTAGCTCAGGATTGGCAGAGAGCTATTCTATGGTTCTTTCGTAGGCTAAATCCTTCTTAGCCACCCTAAAGCCCACTTTCTCGTACAGCTTCATCGCCTTCGTCACGTTCCAGTCGTCCACTCCCAACATCGCCTTATCCATGCCCATCGCCCTAAGCTCATCCATCCCGTGCAACATCAGCCTAGTCCCAATCCCCGTCCTCCGATGAGGCTTGAGCACGCCGATGTCCAAGACCCAGCCGCACTTAGTGTTCCTTTCCACGTTGTATTTCTCGTCAACACCCACGCCAATGTAGCCCACATGCTTACCGTTTAACATGGCGAAGAACCACTCCTGCACACTGAAGAACGGGTCTTCCCGCACAAAATAGATAGTTCTATCAACGGGGCTGGGTCTCCAGTTAAAATGCTCCTTGAAGCATTCGTTGTCAAGCCAATTAACCATCTTCAAATCCTCATTCGAATCCTTCTGCACCGCCTTCATCGCCACCTCCACATTTTCGCCGACGTTTGAAAGAACCTTAGTCATGTCCACCGTCATCAAGCTGAACACTCGAACCAGCTTGAACCCCAAGCTCTCCCAGAGACGAATCACGTCTACCCTATCTTCAATAGCCCCCGCTTGAACGGTCTCCATGCCACGATTCTTCAGCTCTTTAAGGGCGACTTCGGCAAGCCTCTCCTCTATGCCCTCACCCCGATGTTCGGGAACCACCCCAAACGCTCTTACGAAGCCCTTTTTCTCCTCCCTAAGCTTGTCAACGTAAGCGTGAACGATGCCCACGGGCTGCTTGTCCAACTCGGCGATGAACCTTCCCTCAGTCTCAAAATCAGGAGACTTCTCAGTAGCCACCATCTCTTCCACGGTCATGGGTCTCAGTCCCTCGTGCGTCCCATACTCTGCATTCCATACACTGACCCAAGCGGCTTCATCTCTTCCCTGAACAAAGGGCCTAATCTTCAGCAACTCAGCTTCCTCCAAATTCCCACA
>CAZJAQ010000012.1:26381-28044 GCA_964544285.1 uncultured Candidatus Bathyarchaeia archaeon | reverse complement strand
CCAACGCCACCTAATAGACGGGTTTTATGTATTCTCTTCCCCTCCCCTCAGGCGAACCCACTAAAACCCTATCATATTCCCTACCCGTTCGGTTGTCGACGACGTGCTCGAGCTTTCCCCTCACCTCAATCGTTTCGCCTTCTTCTGCCAAGCTGTCGTAGAGTCCCTCGTAAGAAACCACTTCCTCGACTTTTGCCTCAACCTTTCCTTCAAACTTAACCTCCTCAACCCTGTAAACCGCTGGTAGGAATATGCTGTCTGGGCTGTCAGAAACAACCGCCCGCAGCGCCACCATCCCCCTAGGACGGTAGATTTTGTCTCCATACTTTTCGGTCAACTCTTCTTCCAGCCTCACTGGATGCACCGAAAAAAGAGTCTCCTCGAACACGCCTACGTTCCACTTCCGCTCGTAAACCCGCTTAGCTTCGGCATAACTGAGGGGGTGATTCTGCGTCTTGCCTTCAAGCCATTTCCCGAGCCTTTCTTCGTCAAAGCGTTTAATGCCAAACTCTTCCGCCAGACTGGCTTCGGCTAAAGCATCTTTCAGAGCATAGCTGCTGTCTTCGCCGTAAACGGTGATGTCCATGTCTGAAAAAGCGGGATTATGGATGTCGAGCAGTATTGAGCCCGTGACGCCGAACCCGTCAACCGACACACCGCTCAACTGCGACAGAGAGTCCACCAAGCGGACAACCCTTCTCTGCAGAGCATCGAGGCGTGACTTCTGGAAGAGGGCAGCCAGCTTCTCTTCTGGCTTGAAATGGTTCACTATGCTTTCTCGGGGAACAGCGGTCATCGTGATGCCATAGACCTCAGAGAAGAACACGTATTTTGGGTGTTCAGCGCTTAGGAGGTTGAATGTTTCCAGCAGGTTGGCTATCGTGTACGTCTGCATCACACGTCTAAACCCCTCTTCACCCCTTCGCCACACACCCCTCGGGTCGGGCAGATACTTGAGATAGCTAATCACTCGGTCAGCGGGGTGGTAGGGTCCTACGACGCAGAAGAGAAAGCCCTCCGTCGTTCCGAGAAAATCACGGTCCCTGAAGCCTCTCTCTTTCAAATGGGTTCACCTTGCCAGCGCCATGAAGTCGGAGGGCTTGCCACCCAGAAGCAGCCTAAAAGAAGTATCTCCATCCTTCTTCTGCATTTTTTCAACTTTCCCCTGAGCCATCACCGTTTCCCCAGCCCTTGCTTGTTCGCAGAACCTTCCTCGAAAAGACGCGATTTCTGTCACAGTCTCTCCACCTTTGCCTTCGAGCACCTGCACGTTGTCAACAACGTAGCGGCATGGCGTGAATATGGCTTCTGAATCGTCTGAAATCGTCGCCTCGATTTTTGCGTAGCCAACCGTCGTGTAGACCACGTCACCGTAGCGCTCTTCGACTTCGTCCCAATCTTTTATGCATCGTATAAAGAAGTCGTGTTGCAGGAATTTGCCTTGCAGAACCTTTCTGTGTTCTGTTGTGGCGAAATCGTCGAAGGGCATCTGTGTGTCTTGTGAACGGAAGTCGTAAAGCTCCTTAAGCTCTTCTGTCGTGTATGTCTTTGCCGTGCTTTTTTCGTCTTTCATCGCTTTTTTGAGTGCTTCGTAGATTTTGAGGCAGTTTTCTCTTCCGTAGACTATTGGGTCGATGTCTGATTTAGGCGTGTGCAGCTTTGC
>CAZJAQ010000012.1:0-26281 GCA_964544285.1 uncultured Candidatus Bathyarchaeia archaeon | reverse complement strand
ATAGTGATGCTTTACGTCTTCTTTCGGGACTTCACAGAGGCGCTCACCAAAAACAGGGTTAAAGATAAGATAATGAGGCAACTGTTCTTCGAGAATCTTGTAACGTTCGGAGAAAGAATAAACCTTCTTGTAGGCGATGCCTCTCATTCTGCGGTTTCCATCGGGGTCTGGAACAAATCGTGGAAAGGCGATTATCTTGTTTGGGGGATGGACTAGCCCTTTAACATCAAACAAAAACCCGTCTTGTGTTTGCAGCAAGTCGCCTTCACGAGCTTCCATACATGCGCCATAACATGCTTTACTATTTAAACTATTGAGTGGATTCGATGTTCTTTTCTTTCGAAAACCAACCAATGTTCTTTAACGCTTTCATTAGAGGTACAGCTATGGCAGTTGCGATAATGGCTTGCACAAGCCTGATAGCTGGATAAACAAAGGGACTAACCACAAAAAGAAAACGAACTACGTCTAACGGCAAACCAAAAATTCCTTCATAAACTGCTGGAACCGCAAAGATGTCGGCACCCCACATGTTGTCAGCTTGATTTCCGATGAAAGCAAGCAAAAAGTAGAGCAAACCAGTCGTGACAGCTTTCTCGCTGAAAACAGCACCGTAAACCATGAAAAGCGTGACTAGAAAAATAATCCCCGAAGCCAAAACCGCAGAAATAAGTATGATTGTTATGTTAAGAAGCCCAAGTTGGAAAACAGAATAAAAGGCTAAAATAGCCATCACTGCAAAAACAGTGCCAGAGAGGCTTAGCGCCTGCTTCTTCGACAGAGATTTCTGAGCAATCAAAACTGCTGGGATTATGAGAAACAACGCAATAAGCTTGTCCCAAATTACAGCTACACCTACGTAAAGGTTTTCAGGCAGAGGTTGGGAGGGTGGCAGGAAAAGAAAAGCGGCAATTAGAATGCTGAGTGTTGCAAAAGCTGCTTTCCATTTTTTGTAATACACAAACCCCACTACTAGGGCGTTTAGGGGCGGTGACAGCAAGAAGGGCAGTCCGTAGGGACTCATGTTTCCTGGGGGCAGTGTCCAAGCTACGAAGGCTCCAATAAAAGCTGTTAATGCGCCTAAGTAGGGACCTAGGATGAGACCAAATATGGAAGCAAAGAGAGCCTCTAAACTTATTTTGACTTCTGGGACAGCAACTGCTGGGACGTAAGGTGTGAAGATAGACAGCACATAATATAGAGAAGCAAAAATGGCTATAAATGCCACATTTTGGGTTGAGGTTTTCATCCTCCGCACCTGTGTAGTTTTGTAAATCGCTGTGTAATTTTCTACACAACGTTAATAAAACTTCTGTTCCATGTCTCTAAACGGGCTAAACCTTGGAACACGACGAAAGAAGAATAGCAAAGCATGTCTCAAGCAGCCTCCAACTAGCCACTCTCTTAGAAATTAGCGCCCACAAGCCTGGCAACGTCAACAGAACAGCAGATTTCCGAGGCACGCGGTATGAACATTTTTTGGCTTCCGCAGTAGCCGTCGAACCCAGCTTTGCACATGCTGCACGACAGGGCATCATGGTTTCCGATGGAAGAATTGAGCTAAACGAGATATGCGTAGGCGAAATCGTAAGGGAAGCGGTAGTGAACGTCGATGCTTGGCAGCATGGAGGCAACACGCTGCTGGGCACGGTTCTCCTATTTTCCCCAATAGCCGTAGCCGCTGGCTTGACGTTAGCCAAGAAAGAGAAGTTTTCCCTTTTAAAGCTGAGAAAAAACATAAAGCTGGTCGTGGAGTCGACTACGCCTTCGGATGCGGTGGCGGTTTACGAAACCATCAACATAGCCAACCCCAGCGGTTTAGCTGATAAGGCGCCAGCCTTCGACGTGAACGACCCGAAGTCGAAAGAGACCATTCTGGAAAAGAACGTAACCCTCTACGATATCTTCAAGATTTCAGCACCCTACGACACCATTTCAAGAGAGTGGGTAGAAAACTATCCCATAACCTTTGAAACAGGCTTGCCCTATTTCACTCGGCAACTCGAGAAGGCTGGCGACCTCAACACTGCAATAGTCCACACTTTCCTCAAAGTTCTCTCAACAGTTCCTGACACTCTTATTGCTCGAAAAGTCGGCTGGGAGAAGGCGAAAGAGGTCTCGAGGAGGGCAAAGGAAGTGTTACGGCTAGGTGGCTTAACAACTTCTCTGGGAAGAAAAAAACTCGCCAAATTCGACGAAGACCTTCGCAGCCAAGCCAACGAGTATAACCCTGGAACGACCGCTGACATCATAGCCGCAGTCTTAGCCATCACCATTCTGGACGGTTATCGTCCATAAAGCCCCTTTAACAGTAAACGTTTTAATCGAAAACGTTTCTTGTAGGTGCATCAGCAACGTGGAAGTTTCCATGTTACTCGTCGCAGTGATTGGGAGCAAAAAGTCGGGCAAGACGACGACGATAGAGGCTCTAGTCAAGGGGTTAACGAAACGAGGGCACCGTGTCGCCACGGTAAAACACGTTTCCGAAAAAGGCTTTACGCTAGATACGGAGGGAAAAGACACATGGCGACACGCACAAGCAGGAGCAAAAACAATCGTGGTCGTAGCGCCCAAAGAATTAGGAATCATAAGGAAAGTTGACACGACAAAATTGAGCCTTCAAGACATCCTCAAGAACTGCCAAGACAACACAGACGTCATAATCCTAGAAGGCTTCAGAGGTCTAGTTGAACATCAGCCAACCGTGCCAAAAATAGTAGCAATTAAGGCTTTTGAAGAAGCAGTGGAAGCTTCAAAACGTTTCCAAACAATATTAGCATTCACTGGTCCCGCAGCCCTAACCGCAAAAAAGCTAGGCATCCCTACTGTTGACGTCGTCAGAGACCCCGAGAAACTCGTAGAAATTGTTGAAAGGAAAATCAGGCTTTAGACGAAAACTGAAGATACCTCCACAGAATCCCTTCTTTCTATTTTCCTTGTTGAAAAAGCGAGCTTCTATCCGATGTGGTAATCCTAGATAAGCGCAGTGAGAGCATTGTCAAATTGTGGCAAAGTCTCTTTCGAAGTTATTCGGGCATTTCTGGGAAGAGTATCTTCTTCGTGTTGGCTTTGCAGTTGGGACACTCTGGCTCGTTTGTCTTGTAGATTGTCCCACAATAAGGGCATTCGATCCTCAACATCTCGTTGAAGTGCTTGTCTACTACGTCTATCTTCTTCTTTAGAATCTCCTCCTTGCTCTTTATCTTCGAGGAGGAGTGGGCAAACCACAGTGCTGCTATTGTGATTCCCACGAACATGAGTGCAAAAGTGGCTACTATCGCCCAAGCTAATTCAGCTGCCAATGTCTTTCCCATTCACGGTTCTTAACGTACGGGAGACTTAGCCTTTATGAATTGCTCTTCCCAACTCTCAGAATGAGAGAAAAATTAGGCTTTAGATGAAAACTGGAGATATCTCCCGAACTCCCGACAAACAATCGACTAAACCATTGATAAACCATAAGAACAGAGAAGACGATAAAGACACTAAGGCAATGTCAGAGACAGAGAAGTTTCTCGACTACAAATCTGCAAGACGTAAAGGCACCTACAAAAGCTACAAGAGAGGACTATCGCTTTTTGAAGAATACTACGGAAAGAACACGGACATTGCTCTGAAAGAAAGACGTGAAGACGTAGCAACTGGAGACTTCTAAGACACTCAAAGCATAGACAAGATGTTCTAGCATTGCCAAGAGGAGTTTTCCTTTACCCTTCAACAGACCAACTAATCAGCTTTCCAAAACACACGCAAGACGGTAAACCCTTCGAAATTGAGCCTAAGCCTAGACAAGTCAAACCACAGCAACAGAAAGGCTTTTGGAGAAAACTCCAAGAAATTTGGAAAGGTGAGAAACAACCGACCAAAACCTTTAGAGACCAAAAACCTGAAGAGCCTGAACCTGACTACGAAGAGGAAGAAGACGAATTCCCAATCTGGGAAGAGGAGTGGTGAAAATGAGCGATGCTAAACCAGCAAGATGCCAAAAATGTGGAAAACCTATTGGTTATGTGACTGTATTAGCAAGAGGTCTGACACGATTTCAGCAACCTATTCAAAACGTCAAAATAGTTGCCATCTGCATGGAATGTTTTCAGAAAGCGAAGTCGAAATAGACGAGTCAGAGGAATGGTGATTTAAATGAGTAATGGTATTTCAACGGAAAAACCGACTAATAGTCGAGTGTTCTCCCGAAGTCGGACATCACATGGGATATTTCTTGTTCTCTAAGGAAATAGATGTAGTTCGCATGTTATAAGATCCTATGGAAGAAGGTTCGATCTCAATTTCCACATTCTTGCGATTTATGGGAGACTCTAAAAAAGGGAAGTGGATAGTGTTAATGTCCTGCTCGTAGTTGTTGCTCTCTTTTTGCTTCTTCATCAATAGAACTACGATGAAGGACACTTCTGGTAACTCTGAAAATGCAGACAATGCACGGTTTAAGGATTTTCTTCCTTCAACGAAAGGGAGAAAACATATTCCTTCAGTCCTTTCAGGTATCCTCCTTCCTCGTATCCACGTTTGTGGCATATGGCTACTGCAGCAGGATGTTCAGCATAGAAAACAATGTCAGAATAGCCTTTGGCTTTTATGAATTCCTCAAAGAAATCATGGAACATTTCTCCATAGCCTTTTCCTCTATGCTCTTCGATTAACCAAATCTCATGAAGCTCTACAAAGTCCTTCTTTCCACCAAGAAGCTTCTCCAATGCCTCTCCATCTTCTTTGTCTCTGGGGACACCTTTCCTGTGTTCTCTAGTGTTGCTTTCATGCCAGACTGCATGACCTACAATCTTGCCTCTTTCTCTCCAAACAATGAGCTGAGGAAAATTGCCCTTGATAACATCTACAAGTTCTTCAAGAAGTCTATCGTGACTGTATCCTTTATGCTCTTGACTGTATCCATTTCTACTCCAATATTCCTTGAATTCTTCAGACTCAGGATCACACCCAACCTCAAACATCAAGGACAAGCCATCTGCCTACACCTTTGATTGCTATAGTTTCTGCTCTCTCTTCTTGCCTTCAAGCAACACCTGTCCCCATTCATTGTGTCTTCTGTCCCCTCTTTATGACTTGTGGAAGAAACTCCTTTCTGCCCACTATCGTCCATTTCCCATGGGATTAAACGTCCCTTCAGAAACAACTTTAGCACTCCAGACACAAACCTATCCTTTTTAGAAACAAATCCAACATCCATTTGAAACACTACTATAATCTGTTCGCTATATGACTAGGTAATCTGAAAATGTAAATGTCCATTGGGTATGTAGGTTAGGGTTATTGTTATTGAAGGTAGGTAGGGTTGTCATGACTATTTTTCTGGGTTCTACTGCCTTAGTTTTCTAGGCTTGGTCTTTGTCTGGTCTCTGTGTTAGCGGCTGTTGCCCCAATTGTCTAAGTTCTCTATGGTTGTTGTCAACATATGTCTTAGGCTATGAAATCTGTACTCATTCCCTCCCTCTACTTTATCCCTTAATGTTTGGACTTCCATATGGTTAGGAACTTAGGCATTGGTTGTTGACTCACAGAGAGGCTGTTGCATGAATAATGAGGCAATAGAGACAAGCTATATAGTACAGAGAGACTTGAAGGAACAGAGAGACAACCAATCACAAACGCATATGGAACTTGCTTAAGTTCTGTCTGAGCCTTAGCATACGTGCCTCTCCTTATTTTCAAATTTTCCTCCATTCGAACTGTTTCCATGTCCTACACCTTCTAACCCAAGAAACAATGGAGTCATTAATAAACCCTCAAACAGAGTTTCCATCGTAAGACAACGATACAACTGAAGACATTAAAAAGAAGCCCAATTCAAGGCTATTAGAGGGAAAGCGGCATAGGGGGAGGAGAAAGGTTCACAGTTCAAACGAACAAGATTCGAAAACCTGAATGTAATTGACCTGTGTATGTAATTTCTTAGAATGCTTTCTTTTGTAGATCATGACTGCTAGTAGTGTTGTAATCATGAATAGTGGCATTATTATGAATGATGGGAACTCTGGAATTATTACTACTTCTTGTGTTGAATGTGTGTAGTTGAAGTATAGGTAAGTATGTGTCTCATTGGAACATGGTAATAAGTTGTAGGAGATTTCTGTGCCATTGACATACACCTTGTATGTTGCATTCATCAAAGCTGTTGGGATACAGGTTCTGCAGAAACCAATTGTGCCATCGTCCCCAGTAACATTGAAATAGATTGCCGTGCCATTGTACTGAAAATCAGATATTGAAGAATTGCAGATGGTTTGAACATTATGTTCTGAGGTGGCATTAAAGTCAGAGAACATGCCCATCAAAGGATATTGATCGATGTTATCTGCATCGATTACGTATTCTGTGTCGCATATTCCATCAGGATCTGAGTCAACACCAGTATAGTCGCTCCAATAGTTTCCGCCAGAAGGATAACCATCATCCCAAACGTTTGAATGTTCACCCGAAACATAAACTTGGTTTGTATTGTTGATGAAGTTGTTGTGGAAAATCTTGTTATTCTCGCCTGAACCGTAGAGAAAGATTCCCTGACTGTTGTTTTTAATGGTATTACTTGAAATGGTATTATTGTAATGAAATTGAATGTAGATTCCAGACGACCAATAATTTCTGGAATTGTTTATTAGAATGTTACCATATATGATGTTGTTATCGGCCATAAGAGTAATTCCATATTGTCCGTTTGAGGAAACTATGTTACCAAAAAGCGTATTGTTATGAGCACCATTCAAGACTATTCCATCGACTCCACTTAAAGACACAATATTGCCAGAAAGGATATTGCCGTAACTACGATAGGCCCAAAGCTCGATTCCGTACCTCCTCGAGGAAACGATGTTGCCGGAAAGGATATTATTAGAGGAATCATACAGGTCGATCCCTGTATCACAATCTGTGATTGCGTTGCTGGTAATGTTGTTGTTGTTTGACCTATAAACAAGAATTCCTTCACTGTTGCTTGTCGCATTATTATGGGAAAGGATGTTTTGGTTTGATTCCCAATATAGCACGATTCCATAACCATTGTCTATGGCGGTGACGTTTTCTATCCTACAGTTTGTGGAACCGTATAAATAGATCCCGTAGTAGAATTTTTTGACGTGCGTATTCTTAATGGTTACGTTGCTTCTTTCAGAAAGTGATATTCCTTTAGAGTACGAAGTCCATGTTCCTTGAACGCTGTATCCTGCTCCATTAAACACGATGCTATCCTTCTCAAAAACAATTGCACTTAACTGTTGCGGAATATCCCCTACAATGTTGTCTGTCAACGTGAAAGTAACATTGTCAGAATTTGAAATGGGCGCAGTGTCAGGGTAAACACTTCCGTCAGCCTTAATGTAAATGGTTTCAGTCCAAGTATAATCTGACTCTACTGGTTGAATGTTGGAAGCCACATTTAACACGCCAACGAGAAGTGTCAAGGTCATTACCAGTACAAGTTTTCGGTTCATACACATCATCCATTTATTGTGTCTGCTGGATTCAGTTTTTATGATTTGTGGAAGAAACTTTGATTAGCTTTCAATATGACTAGTCTTCATCCTCTCGTAACAACCACAGCATCTTTCTGAAGTCTTTCTCGCCTCTAATCGGGACTTCCATTTCAAACCTATGAACTACGTCTCCATATACTGGAAAATAGAATTGCACTCTCTTTCTTCTCTTGGGGATTGTTCGAGAGATGACTTCAATGGCTTTCTTTTTGACTTTCTCCCAGAGACCATATCCCTTTGAAATGATTAAGTTCTTAGAACCATATCCCCGAGTAACTATCCCACTCATTTATTCTCTCCAACCCCTTCTACAATCAAAACAAAGGTACTTCTCAGCAGAATAGTGGATTAATCTGTAGGAGTGACAATAAGGACATCTCATGTCCCACTGCTCCCGCAAAACCCTTTTTTTCTATAGAAGAGCATCTTGCGGTTATAATTCTAATGCATACATAGAGCTAAGGTGTCCACGTTTTTCCGTACTGGGAACAGACCACCACAGCGTCATAGATGTCGATTTTGTCGTCTCTTATCAAGTCAACTATAGGATTCCAGTTGGGGTCTCCAGGTTTAGACCCGTAAGCCACCAGCACCAACACCGCATCGTACAGGTTCACGACGCGGTCTCCGTTCACATCACCTTTCAGCGTTAGAACTATCTCTATTTCTACAGTGCTGCAGCTGAAACTGAAGATTAGTGTACGGTGAGTCTCGTTTTCTACCTTGTCATAATAGATGGGTTTGCCGTTAACTAGGATTACAAGGGTTCCATCGAGAAGATCTTTGGGTATAGTCATCTGGCAGAAGCTTGAGTAGCCCGACGGGCCTGTGGCTACTAGGCTTATCTGGCTTTCGGTCTCATTATACTGAAAATCTTGGATCGTGGCGTTGCTAACCGTCGCAACCTCGTAATTGGTTTCATTCTTAACAGCTTGGAAGTTTTTTGCGTCCACT
The DNA here is from genome assembly GCA_964544285.1 of uncultured Candidatus Bathyarchaeia archaeon. GTDB lineage: Archaea > Thermoproteota > Bathyarchaeia > Bathyarchaeales > SOJC01 > CAYGVX01. Next base: position 17,825 of record CAZJAQ010000012.1, on the reverse strand, counting down.
TCGACCACTTCCACTAGACCGTTGATAACATACCGGTCAATGGCTTGACTTTGCGGATCTGAAAGCTTAACAGTTTCGAAGGTTAAGGAAGATGTGCCCGCTGCGGACATTGATGCGTTGAAGAACGTCTTAAAGAGGTGTCCGTCGCCGTTCACGCTGTTCTCTGCGCCTAGTAGTGTCACGGCAAACCATATATAACCCTCGTCGTCATTTACGACGTTGGCGAAGATCATAGTATTACCTGCTTGTTTTAGGAAAGAGCCTTCAGATGCGTTGAGGGCGTTCAGAATGGTCGTGTTGTAGTAGAGCTTAATTTCAAAGCCGTAAAGGTTGGTGACGTTGGTGACCATCACGTCGACGGGGAAGGTTACCCCTAGCGTTATTCTGGTCTCTGAGGGCGAAGGATGTACATATGTTGTAGAGGGCATTGTGATGGTTACTGTTCCATCTATGTATGTGTTGTCAGAGGTGTCGGTTTCGTCTGCGAGAGTTTCAGCGACTGCCTTGAGAATGTAGTTTGCTATTTCGAAACTTGTAGTGTTCCATTGGAACTCTAGAGTCTTGGATGTGTTGGGCATCATGGAGGAAGCGGTTTTTGTGCCAAGCAGTGTGGAGTTAGCGTATAATTCTACGTAGAAAGTCTCTGTGATGTTCCCTTGATTCTCAGCAAGTACTTCGATGCTTATCGTTTCTCCGCTCGTTGCGACGGTTTTCGAAGGAGTCACATTTAGGATAGCTACATCTCTGCTAAACGCCGTTGGTGACATGAAATAGTTCGGGTTTGCTTTAAGGTAAGCGTTCCCCCCAACCAATGGCGTTATGTCAGTGAGATAGAAGGGACCGTTGCCCACCAGAATGTCTTGCCATGGCAGGTCGCCGGGGTAGAAGCCGTGCGAGTCACCTCTAGCCCAGTAGACAATCGTGATGTTGGTTCCCGCTGATAGGTCGGTTAGAATTTTGACCTTGCCAGACTCCATACTGTAGTCGATGTATTCGGTGAGCTCTATGCCATCTGCTTCCACCGAGTTGATGGCCACGGGAGCGCCGACTAGGCTTAGATAGCCAGGTGTTGTTGCGTTGGTTCCTTCGATGAAAGTTTGTGTCGTTGATTCGGCCAATTGGGTGAAGTTTGTCCATACTTGCATCGGAAGTATCGGAGAAGAGACCAGCCTCCCAAAGTCCCATATTGAAGAAGTATTCATGTAAACCTCAATCGTGAAATCATCTACAACCTTGACGTGATGGACATACCAAAAGTTGCTGTGTGACCAGGAGTCGGGTGTTTGATATGTGTACCAGACGCTGAATTCATAATCTTCCGCTGTGAACTGTGAGATTATGTCGCCGGTTACTGGTTTTGTCCAGTAGCTGTCGTTTCTTAGATAGAACGTGAACTTCGACTTGTTTGTGCCTGCATCTGTGTCGAACCAAGTGCCTATATCCCACGAATTGGCGAGCCAAGGCTGATCCTCCGTCGGGTTTTTGTGTTGGACAATGGTCAACTCTTCGTAAATGTTGTCAAGAACATAATAGTCTTGAACCCACGGAGAGTAGAGTATGTTGAGTCCGCTAGGAGCTGCATGGCTACCGACACATATAGGTGTTCCATCATCTTTGTACGCACTCAGTAAAGCATAATTGTTCCGCAATCCGAGTATCGGTGTGGTAACGACGTTATGTACTTCTTTTCGATAAGCTGAGAACATTTTGGGTGATGCTAAGGGTATCGTTATGCATTTCTCCACGAAGAGTCCCAAAGCCTTTTTGCATGCCACGCGAGCATCTTCGAAGGAGGCAGCATAGTCTAGTTGTTCAAGTAAAGAATCGAGGTCGGGATAGTTGGGTTGATTGCTGAAGTTCATGCCTGATGCATAATCTGAACCACCAATACACCAGTTGTTGCTATGGTATAAACCGTATAAGAAGTATGGGTATTTTGACAGACTCCAACCGCCAGTGTAAACGTGGTAGTTCCGATCGTAAATAACTACAGGATACATTTCTTGCAGGGTGAATTCGGTTTTGTTGCATTTGACTCCTAGGTTTTCGAGTTGAGCTACGAGGTATCTGCCTGTCTCAAGTCTTGCTTCATGGTCAACCCTCCCATAAACCTTCAGCGGATATTCGGTGAAATCTGCGTTTGATGCGCCAGGCCATCCTGATGGATAGTTTCTCCATCCATTTTCATCAGTGTCTATGAAACCTAACTCGTCCAAAAGCTCAGCCGCCCTGGTCAGATTATACTTGTAAGGATAGCCGTCGTCGGAATAGGTCTCATTCATCCAAAACTCAAACATTCTAGGAACTGGCTGGTCTATCCTCGATGCAAGGTTGAACCAGTAAGCATTCAATATGTGGTCTTTGTCTATTGCATGAGCGATTGCCTGTCTAAACGTCACTTCATACGTCGGTGACTTGACACCCGGATAGTCTGGAATAGTGTAATTGTTGTTGATATCGAGTTGAAACATCCTGTTGTCGTTGTCTTCAGCAACTATTAGGTTAGGATCATTTTTAGCATCCTGCAAGCAGGTGGAGTTCAACGGCCAATAGAGCAGGTCGACGTCACCACTCTTCAAAGCTGTATACGCTTGGCTGGAGCCGTTATAGAAGTTAATTATAAGATCGCTTCTAGGTCCTGTTCCTTCAGATCTGGCAACATCAACAAAACCTACGGAAGAAAACAAAACCGAAGACAACAAACAACCAATAATCAAGACAGTAAACGATTTGCCTCTATTCAAACATTCCATCTCCCTTGAAGCATAAATGCAAGAAATAGTTAATTCGATGAACATAAAAAGTTTACTATAACATTCCTCTATGTTGGCACCTATAACTAGCTGCATAGCTCTACCATAACCTTTTTTTTAAGTCGTTGAGAGAAAAATTAGGCTTTAAGAGGCTTTTTCGGGATCTGAAGACATTTGCAGAAGGGAGAAAGGAGGTTTCGCTTACTGTTATATAAGTAAGGTGCAAATTTCTTCAAACCTTTCCGATGCCTCCCCAAGCCATTTTTCAAACTAGAGTGCCTTAAAGGCGTCAAACCATTTCGTGTAGGACGCAACCATCTCAAGGGAAACACTTGGCTTCCGGTCTTCTAGTATCTGCCTGAAATCATCCATCGTCACGGACCTAGGCTTAGCCTGTTTATCGTTTGCCCTTCCCGACTCGAAGAACTCTCCGATGACACGCAGATAAGCGGACTGACAGCAATCCTTTATGTCGCTTCCCGAGAAACCTTCTGAAAGCCTAGCTAACTCGTGAAGGCTTGCATGCGGGTCTAGGTTCAAGTTGCTCGTGTAAAGCTTAAACATCTGCAGCCTTGCATGGTGGTCCGGCAGAGGAACCATGATTCTCTTCTGAAACCTCCTGATGAACGGCCAGTCTAAATCCCAAGGTCGATTGGTAGCACCGATGACGTAGGCGTGTAGGCTCTTGCCCTTGTCTATGACACCATCCATTTCTTTGAGGAACTGGTTTCTAACACGGACTTCGCCGCCGACTTCGCTCGAATGCCTTCCCAGCAAAGAGTCCAACTCGTCGATGAACACTATGGCAGGTTTTCCGTTGTTAGCCGACTTCCTCGATGACGCGAAAAGCTGAGCCACGTTTTTCTCCGCTTCTCCCAGCCACTTGGACATTATCGAGGCTGCGTCAACCGATATGAAGGTGCCATCAATTTCCGTGGCTACAGCAGCTGCCAGCAGAGTCTTTCCACACCCGGGTGGTCCGAAGAGAAGTATCCCCCTGGGCCATCCTAGGGGAAAGAGGTCGGGTCTTTGAACTGGGTAGACAATCGCTTCCTTGATAGCCTTTTTTGCCTGCTCTAAGCCGACGACTTCTGGCCATTTAACGTTGGGTTTTTCCTCAACGATCAATTCGTCGTAGCTTGCTTTTCCACCTTCTCCTGGGGTTGCTGCTTCTTCGCGTGGTTGTCTCAAGTCGGGTTCTAGGGGCAGTCCGCCCTGCAATACCTTGACTCTTTCTTGGTACGCCATCGCCCGTTGTATGTAGACTTTGTTCAAGCCATAGTCAGGGTACAAATGCACTATTTTCAGCAGGGTTTCTATGGCTTTTTGGTACATCGTAATTGCCATTCCCCTTGAGCCTTGTTTGTCGAGTCTGACGGCTTCGGATGCATAGTTCGTTGCTGCTTTTTCAAGTTCTTGAGAAGCACTCATTCTCTTCACCTTTCCATGATTATTTTCCCTTTAGCGCCGAGGCTTTCCAGTGTATTTTCTACTTCTTTAGGCGGGATTCCAAGTTTCAACGCACAATCAGTAACGTCCATCTGACCCTTGCATTGTTTAATGTACTCCAACATTCTTTCTTCGAGAGACCCGGAATGTTGAATCCTTAGAGAGATGCTCTGCATTTTCAGGTCTTTTATAGAGAGAAACGCTTCAGAGGTTCGTTTTTGTTCGTTTCCGTAGGATTCTGGAACCCCGGCAACCAAAGCGACCATTTCACGAATCTCCTGCTCTGGCTGTTCAATTTTAGTCAATGCTTCTGGGGCGGGCGGTTCGGGTAGTTGTTCAGTCAGCCTTTGTTCTAAGACGGCGTTGACCTCCTTGAGTATTTCTTGTCCGCCAAGAGTTTTGACGGGTTGTATGGTTTGTTGTTCGGAGGAGAACTTGGTTATTGTGAGGGTTTCTTGTATGCTATTATTTACTTTGTCCAGCTCAGAGGCTACGTCGGGCATTATGCTGACTAAGTTAGTGGTGATGTTCTTGAGGGCGCTTAACGCTGGCTTGAGGTCGATCATTATGGTGCTTAGTTCTTTGATGGTTTCCAACCTGAGGATTATACGTTCTATGGCGATTTGCGTCTGAGAAAGAAGCTGTGTAAGCTTCCTGACCTCAGCCAACTCGTTTGCGCACATAGCTGCGCGTTGGCGATTGTTCTTTTCTAGCGCGAAGCTGCATGCTTGGAAAAGAGTTCTGTCTCTTTCGCGAAGTCTTATGTGAACTTGTTCCAGTTTAGAATGTTGAATTTTCAGTCTTCGGATAGATTTCACAATAGTTTCGTCTAGGGGTGGAGGTTCTTGTCGAAAGAAACTTCGGATGTGTTGTCCCTCCGCCCGCCTTTTCGTTGTTTGTTTAGGAAGCAGGTTTGTCGACGTTCTTCACGTACACTATGACAGGGGATTCTCCTAAAGGTTCCGAGGACTCGGGGGGTTCTGGAAGAGAAGTGTCTAGGGATTCACTGCTTGGAAGAGGAAGTGCTGCTTCTTTTTCTTTGACCATTTCTTTCTGTGTTTCACCTAGGAGCATGTTGGATAATTTACTCTTCAGCGCTTCAAAGTCGTTCTTCTCCGCGGCGACTCGTTTTAATCCCTCTTTCACCATCTCTATAGCAGTTTGATAAGACTCTTCATCAATCTGCCCTATCTCCCGCTCAATCTCCAAGTTAATCAGAGCTGAGTTCAGCTGTTTAACTCGTTGAGAGCAGCGTTCGATTTCTTTTTCTATGTCTGTTGTAGTGCTTTCGGCTTCTGTCTTCAACTGGTTCAGCGCACCCTCGAAACTTGAGTACAAGTCTCCGTACATGTCTTGGGGAATCTTCTTCTTCTCATTCAAGTCTTTAATAGCTTGGGTTTTTCGCCAGAGAAGCGGTATTTGGTCGCAGAAGCTGTTGGCTTTCATCTTAAGCGGCGCGAACAGTACAACCTCGTCTTTCTCTGTCTTTATCTGGTCGCTTGAGTACTGTCTGATGTGACCGTCGCCGTGTTCTATGAATACTCCGTCTATTCTTCCTCCAGGTGTGACTAGGAATGACGCCATAGTGCCGATGATGTGACCGTATTCGTCCTTCACGGGTTTGCCGAGGTAAGTAAAAAGGTTGGGGGTCGATTCTGCCATTGTAAATCACCTGTGTTGTTAGTGTGTCTAAGTGGTCTTGGTGGCGGTCTTCTCTCCAACTTCTGGGATGCCCGTGGGTAACTCTGGGAATTTCTCTTTGATCCTCTGTTCTGCTACTGAAGATGCCTCTGTAAGGATTTTCTGAGCGTCTTCGTTTGCTGACTCGAAGTTTATCGTCAACCCGGAGCTTTGACCAGCGTCGATTATTATGCCGTTCAACAAGTTTCCGATTTGTCCCAATTCTCTTTCGGCTTCTGGGAATATCGCTGCCATACCGTTCTTCACAGTGCTGAGCACGCTAACTGCAGGTGCAAGGGTTGTCACGATGTCGCCTAGTTCAGAAACTGTCCTAAGTCTAAGCACGATCTGTTCTAGGGCAAGCCTGCCGTGCATTATCATCTTTTCCATCTTTCTAATCTCGGCAAGCTCGTTTGCGAAAACGTTTGCGCGCGCCATGTCATGTTTTGTGTATGCTTCGACTATTCTGGCGAAGATTTTCTGGTCACGGTCGGAGAAGCGTTCACTCGCTTGGTCGAGCCTCTGGACTTGGAGTTCGATGCGTCTGATAGCAAAGTCGAGTCGTGGCTTCAGTGGACCTGGCGGCCTCAGAGATTCCTTGATCTTCGTTGTAAATGGTTGCTGATTCGGGGCTTCTTCCCATCGTTTAGCAAATCTTTCTGACATATTCTGTTTACCTCCTTAAAGAAAGAGGAGGGTGTTAAAAGCGTATTATTACATTGTTATTATGCACTAAACACATACGTATATATGTGGCAGTATAGGCGATTTCAGAATTGTTTTGAGCTTTAAACTCCGCATTAAAAGAGCTGCAAGGTTTGTTTGCGCTTATAGACAGTTTTATGTCAGTTAATCTAAAAAAGAGTTCCCTAGTAGTATGTTAGGTCAAGGTGACAATGGATGAATGATAGAATAAGAATATTCGCCATGTTTGGGCTGCTCGGATTCATTGCAGGAGTCATTGCAAACTTCACGGCAAAATACGTTATCCCGTGGCTTGCCATGCTGATCTTCCCAACCACCATGTTGGAGTGGGTTCTCTCAGGGTTTGCCGGCGCCTTCCTGACAGTGCTGCTAGTAACAGTTTGGGCCTACGTAACCCAACCTTCCGAACCTTAAGTAACTCAGTTTCGCAACCTCAAAAATTTCCTTTCTCTAACGTATTTTAGAGACTCGATTTTTTAGCCAACTTTTCTTCTGCCAAAAGATTATCAGCAAGTATGCGAGTTTTTAACGTTAGGTTTCCTAGGTTGGGAGAAGAAACTCGAGTCTTCAAGCTGCTGGCAAAGCCCATTCAAGACGTTTTGAGAGAATTAGGGCTTTTTGAACCCACAGAACCTCAGGTGAAAGCGGTTCCTGTTGTTTTGAGGGGCGAAAACGTTCTGTTGGTCGCGCCTACGGGAAGCGGCAAGACAGAGGCGGTTCTTCTCCCCACCTTCTCGAAGCTTCTTGAACAGCCAAAGAGACGGGGAATATCGGTTCTCTACATCACCCCTCTACGGGCTTTAAATCGTGACATGATAAAGCGCATGTCCTACTGGGCGTCAAAGCTCAACCTTTCCGTCCAAGTCCGCCACGGCGACACTGAGACAAAAATCCGTAGAAAACAAGCAATCCATCCACCCGACATCTTGGTCACCACGCCTGAAACCCTTCAAGCAATCCTGCCTGGCTCACGGATGCAGGCGCACCTAAGCCACATAAGCTGCATAATAATCGATGAAGTACACGAGTTGGCAACCGACAAGCGTGGCGTACAGCTCTCTCTAGCGCTGGAAAGACTCTTCGAACTCGTCGGAAAAGATTTTCAGAGGATAGGCTTGTCGGCTACCGTGGAAAACCCTGAAGAAATCGCCAAGTTCATTGGGGGCACGGACAGACCCGTTAGAGTCGTGGAGGCTGCGTTGCCTAAAAGCTACACGTACACAATCGAGTATCCAACTCTGACGGACGCGGACTACGATTTGGCTCAAAAACTGAACACAGCGCCCGAAGCAACAGCGAGAATCAGACGCATGCTCGATTTGGTTAGGAATCACACTTCTACGCTCATCTTTGTAAACAGCCGAACCAACGCCGAGATGCTGGGACACAAGTTTGGTCTCCTCACAGACGATATCGCCGTACACCATGGTTCCTTATCCAGAGAAGAGAGAACGCTAATCGAAAACGAGTTCAAAGCAAACGTGCTGAAGGCTATCGTCTGCACCAGCACCATGGAGCTGGGCATAGACATCGGGCAAGTAGACTTAGTGGTCCAGTACCTTTCTCCGCGGCGAGTCAGCAGCTTAATCCAGAGAGTCGGGAGAAGTGGGCACCGCTTAGACCTTATCTCGAAAGGGGTTATCGTGACAGCCTTTTCCGAAGACGTTCTAGAATCCTTGGCTGCGACGCAGAGAGCTCGCAGAGGTCAACTTGAACCCCTCTTGATTCACGAAAACGCGTTGGACGTGGTAGCTCATCAGGTAGTCGGCATTCTAATGGACAAACGAACTGCTACAATCGACGAGGTTTTGAAGATTTTTCACCGAGCCCACCCCTTTAGGAACCTTTCGAAAGCCAAGCTTTTAGAAGTTGCACGATACCTAGATTCCTTGAGAGAAGCGAGACTGGAAGGCAAAGTGTTGGAGAAAAGCAAGCGAACACGGGGCTACTATTACCGTAACCTCTCCATGATACCCGACGAGAGACGATACCCCATAGTCGACGTTCTCTCCGACAGACGAATAGGCACCTTAGGCGACGAGTTCATGGCTCTCAGAGCCCGCGTAGGACTCAGCTTCATCTGCAAAGGCAGAGTGTGGCGCATCGTGCAGATAGAAGAAGAAACGGGCACGGTCTACGTGGTTCCCTCGGAGGACCAGTTCGCAGCCATTCCTGGATGGGACGGTGAAATGCTTCCAATCCCCATCGACTTAGCCCGAGAAGTGGGGAGGCTGCGAGAAGAAATCGCAGAGGAACTCAGGAAGGATGGAAGCGTTGAGTTAGCCGCAGAAAAGCTTGCAGAAAAACTGGGAGTAGAAAAAAAGGCTCTTCTCGAGTCGGTCAGAGAGGTGGATGCTTATCTAAGAGAAAACCTGCCCTTGCCAACACACAACCATGTTCTTCTCGAAGCCTTCGACAAATACGTCGTGGTCCACGCATGCTTCGGGGAGGTCGTAAACCGCACTCTGGGCAGCATCTTTGACGCCGTCTTGTCCGACCACGAACTCATCGTAGGCTGGTGGAACGACGGCTACCGCATCCTAATAGAAACGCCCCGCAAGGTTGATGCAGATACGCTTGCCCGTATCTCACGGTTACTCTTCAACCTTTCACCCCAAGAAGTCGACAAAACCTTTAACGAGTATGTGGAAGCCCGTTTTCCCTTCGCCTACAAGATGAAATTTGTAGCCGAGCGCTTCGGGGCGTTGCCGCGTGGAAAAACTATGAATCCTGATAGGATGGCGGAGCTTCCTTCGAGGTTTAAGGAGACGCCGATATACGAGGAGACTATTCGCGAGGCGATGGTTGAGAAAGTGGACATTCCAACGGTAAAGCAGTTAATGCAAGATGTTAAGGAAGGCAAGGTTAAGGTTAGCACGTTGCTCCGCTTGGATAAGCCTACGCCCCTTGCCTACCACATCTTTGCCAAATACTCTGAAGTCGCAGAGCTTATGGCGCCCGAGCACGTCGTCCTCAGCAACATAGAGAGGATGAAGAAATCAACCTTAGCGAAAACGGTAAGGCTTCTCTGCTTCTCCTGCGGCAACCTGATCAGGGAAATCCGAGTTCGAGACTTGCCGGAAAAGCCGTCGTGCAAAAAATGCGGCTCTGGACTGCTTGCAAAGCTGATGTTCAGGCAGGATGCTGACACTCTGCGGGGTCTGATGAAGCAGAGGCAGGAAGGAAAGAAGCTGGCTCCCGAAGAGTTGGACGATGTTATCTATGCCCGTCGAACTGCAGACTTGATTCTAAGCTACGGCAAGAGAGCCGTCGTTGCCCTGCACATTAAGGGCGTAGGTCCCGAAACGGCTTTCAGAATTCTTGGAAGGATGCACCCTAACGAAGACGACTTCTACATGGACTTGTTGAAAGCGAAGATTCAGTATTTGCGGACTAAGCCCTTCTGGGAAGAAAAAGAGAAACAACCATCAAAATAGCATAAACTTTGCTTCAACTACTCATGAAGGCTTCGAGCGATTGAAGGTGATAGAGCTTTCTACCAGTTAGTTTTATTAACTAACACTGTAAATACGCTTTCGGAGTGGAAAAATGAGAAAATCTCTCTTTGTAGCTATAGTCATTTCTGCTATCTTCTTCATCGCTGTGTTTGCACCCGTGGCGACAACGTCATGTAAGCTGAACTTAAGCTATAAGAACCCCATGAAATTCAGCGAAGCCAACGTTTATGCCGAGCCTGAATCATCCGCAGTCAAGCCTTTGGCAGGGTCAAAATGGGCCGTAGTAATTGGAATTGCAGACTATCAAGGAACGGGCTCTGACTTGTGGCATCCAGACGAGGATGCGAAAGAAATGTACACCGAGCTCACGAGACAACAGGGCTATCCCAAGAAAAACGTAAAACTGATAACCAACAGAGGAGCGACTGCTTCAGCAATCGTAAGCGCCGTCGACTGGCTGGTTGCCAACGAGAAGGCAGGCGACGAGGTGGTGTTCTTCTACAGCGGTCACGGATACAGGGACTTGGACTCTGAAGGCTGGGACAGCGACGTTGAATCGGACGGCTATGACGAGATGATTGTTACTTATGATTTCTACGGCTTGCCAGATGGCTGGTTCAAGACGAAGTTCACAGCGATAGAGAGCACGAAGTTCGCCCTCATGTTCGGCTCATGCCACTCAGGCGGCATGTTCGACGACAACGATGACTTACAGGGCACGGGCAGAGTAATCGCTTCAGCCTGCAAAGCCGACCAGTATGGTTGGGACTATCTACAGTTGGGCAACACGTTGTGGGGCTACTACTTCGTCGACGAGGCATTGCTGGACAACAGGGCAAACTCAGTCGAAGCGGCACACGCGTACGCCTACCCGCGCGTGGTTGCACAACAGCCCGATTCGCAGCCTCAACTCTACGACAACTACTCTGGCGACTTCATACTGTAGAACAATCCCATGGGGTACTGTGGCGTGTCGTCACAACCCCATTTTTATGAAACCTGAAGAAAACATCGAAGGTTACTCTGATAACCATGACCTTCTCCATAGTTGCACGATGCCCAAAAACACATGTCTTAGGCGTAGGCGTTTCCACGGCAATTCCAGCGGTGGGAAGCAGAGTTCCCCACGTCGAGGCAGACGTTGGCGCCATAGCGACGCAAGCCAACACAAACATCGATTATGGAGTTAAGGGGCTGAAACTGCTAAAGTTGGGCTTCTCTCCCCGAGCTTCTCTGGAAACCATGCTTGAAGAGGATTCAGACAGAGAAACGAGGCAGGTGATTATAATAGACTGCGAAGGACGGACGGCTGCTTTCACGGGCAAAGAAACAGGTTTTTGGAAGGGCCACTTTGTAGGCGAAGGCTTTGTGGTTGCTGGCAACATGCTCGTCGGCGAATGTGTCATAGAGGCGATGAAGGAAGAATACGAGAAATCAGAGGGCGAGCTTGCGAAACGCCTTCTCAGAGCGCTTGAAGCTGGAGACGCAGTCGGCGGTGACAAGCGGGGTAAGCTTTCTGCCGCGATTGTTGTAGCAGGGGGACCGCGGGTTTTCGTGGATTTGCGAGTTGACTTTTCGCTGAACCCGGTGGGAGAACTTCGTAGAGTCTTTGAGAACATAAGAAGACGCGGGACACGATAGAGTAGCTTACGGTGGCACATTTCTACGGCTTGCCCTCTTGAAACACGGACATTCACCACTTTTGCATGTGTATAAATAATACAGAAGATATCTCTAGGTCCCTCCTCGTTCAACGATTGCCCCCTCAAAGCTGACACGAAGCCTTATTACGCTCGCAGAGAGTAGGTTTTTAGAAGAGCGTGCCCGCCGTAGAGAGAGGAGGTCGCCCCTATCGCTGAAGAACTCAGAGAGAAGAATGGAAGGTTTGCTTCGGAAATTTTTAGAGACGAGAAGCTAACCGAGCCCATGCAGAGAAGGGACCGCCACGACATTATCGCTGAGATTCTGAAGACCGCCAAGAGGGGCGAGAAGAAGACTTACATAATGTACAAGGCGAGGCTGAGTCATGCTCAACTGGAGCTTTACTTAGAGCTCTTGAACCGTAAGGGTATGATTGTGAACGACAACGGAGTTTACAAGACCACTCTGAAAGGCTTGACTTTTGTCAGAGAATTCGAGTCGATCAACTTCTTGTTTAGGCAATAACAGTGAAACATCTGTTGTTTGGAATCAAAACATATCATAGTGGATTGAGTGTGGCACCGGGCAACTACACAGTGTATGCAGAGATGTTGGACGCCTTCTATGACGCGCTTTTCAGTGATTCGGTCAAAATAACAATAGAAGAATAACAGCATATACTAGCGTTCTAGGAATGATTTCGTAGGCTATCTATTGGTCTATTGGCTTATTTTGCTATGAGTAGGTCTATCAGGGTTTTTTCGTCTATTTCCGCTCGGGTCCGCCAGTCGAGGTAAAGCTGCCCCTTCTCGTCCTGGTCAACGTAGCCCGCTCGTATGTAACGGTCCACGTTCAAGTTAACCTTCCAGCCGGGCAACTTATCACGCAAAAGCTGCTCCACCTCCTCCCTCGAAGCTCTCCCCTTCTTCGCCATTATCGCAGAGATAGTTATAGCTAAGCCTGCGATGTCGTCGATGCGCCACCCCATCATCTTCGTCTCCTTCGGCGTAAGCCCACCCCGAAGGGTTACGTAGAAACGCGCCCTATCCAAATCCGCCGTGGTAGGCTTCTCAGAGGGCTTTCCCTCTTCAAACACAGTCTTCACTTGCAAGTCCAACTCCTCCAAGTAACTGTTCAACAGGGCTAATACTTTTGGATAGTCGGCGCCGAGCCTCTTCTTCAACTCCCAGCCTTTCACTCCGGGCTTTCGGTGGCGTTTGAAGAAGAGCATGTGGGTAGCTCGCTTGAGCTTGGTGGCGTAGACGATTTTCTTCTTCAATCTTTCACACCTTCCCGCCAGTTTCTCCAGTCTTCAAGGCTTATGGGGATGGGTAGGGAAACTGCTTGCCTGTTGCCTGCGGTGGGGGTGGGAGTTTCGTTGGGTTTGATGTAGACTATCTCTTCTAGCCTGTCAACTTTCAGCGTTGCGTAGCCGTACGTGACGAGAAAACTTGTGAGGTAGGCGCGTCTGACGGTTTCTTCGTAGGTTTCAGCGCCGATAAAATCCCAATACTCAATTTTTTCCTTGCCCATGGTTCTGTGTTTAAGCTCTTGCCAGAACGCGTCAAGCACTTTAGAAAACTCTTTTTCGGCTATAACCTGCTGCCTCAACAACTCTTCTTTCGTCGCAGTTCCAGCCTCTACCAGCAATCCCTCGGTTTTCTGCCATCTCTCGTCTAACGGAAGTAAGCCTTGCCAGTATTTGATTGCCTCTGTCAAGCTGTGGGGAGAAATCTGTTCCAATTCCACTATGAGATGCCACGATTTAAGAAATATTATGCCAATCTCCTCTTTCGGCAGTTTTCGCAGTTTTTCCTCTATCAGGAAGGGGTCTGTGTAGAGGGATGTGGAGCGGTGTTTAACCCATTCGCTCTGAAGCTTAATCGCCGAGGCTATCTCATTCACCGTCTCTGCATCCAAGGATAGTTCCTCAGGGGCTTCCCATTCAGGAAAGTATTCGTGAATGATTTTCAGCACACTATCCACGTCTACAAGAAAAGGGTCCAGCCCCCGCTCTTCGAGAGAACGGCATAAATCAATTATGCGTTGCAGATGCTCCTTGCCAAGCCGTTTCTTCTGCAGTTTCGTCGACAACTAAACAGCCTCTTTCACTCTGGACGCGCCCTCGACGTTCTGCACCGTCACAATGTGAACATCTCTTTCCGCGAAGGTAATCTGGCTAGGCGTTATTATCAGGTACTGCGAGTTCAAACCGCTGACTGATTCTATTAGAAGATTAGTTATCGTTTCACGGTTTCTCGGGTCCATGTGTACATCATACTCGTCTACTGCCCGAAACGGAGACTGCACATGCTGCTGCAAAGCTAGGAGAAAGCTCATGGTAGCCATGCTCCTTTCTCCCCCACTCTGGGTGTAAGCGTCTAGGGGGACGGGTTTAGCGCCCTTAAAGCCCACGAGCACGTCAAGACCAGCAGCCTCGATGTCATTACCGTTAGCCAGATGAACCCCGCCCACGGCTTGAGCCTGCGACAGAATCTTCTGATACTGAAGGCTTACATTGTCCAAGAGACTCTGCATAACCGTCCGCCACGACTCCATCCGAGTGCTGACTTCCTCCAAGGTTTTCTCTCGGTTCTCGGCAACCGTCCGCGCTTTCTCCTTCAGGTCCAAGTAGAGTTTAGAGTAAGACTCGTACATCCGTTCAATGTCTTCTGAAACGTCTCCAAGGGCTGCGAGATAACCCTCAGTTAGCTGGATTTCATCTTGAATCTCTCCAACGTCCTTCGTCGACGCGATTCGTTGGCCAGTTTGCTCCGCCCTCTTCGCCGCCTCTTCGTATTCCTGTGCCTTGTTCTTCAATTCTCGGCGAAGTTTTTGGAGATGCTTTTCAATGTCTTGTCTTCGGTAGTTTAAGAGGGCGGCGTTGATTTTCGAGTCAATGACTTGGTTGGTGAGGTCCTCGATTTCCTTTGCAGCATACTCAGCTTTCCGCTGGGTTTCTAGAAGATGATTGTCTGTCTTCTGAAGCTGTTCGTGGTAGGTTTCCATCTGTGCTTTCAGATTCTCACTTTTTTCGCTGAATTGCTGTGTCCACGTGTTCTCGAGGTTTTTGTATGCTCTTTTTATCTCTGTCAGCCTTGCCACGTAGTCGTCTGGGTTCCGCGTGGTGATCGTTGTTTCCAGCTGCTCAACCATCGCTATGCATTCGTTTATTTTTTGACTGTTATATTCTACCAGTTGGCGTATTTCTTCTAGGGCTTGAGTTCTTAACTCGATGAAAGTCTCGTTCTTCGCTTTTTCTCTTTCAACCAACAAGCGTTCCCTATAGAGTTCTTGCCACTGCGATTTCAACTGCTCCAGCCTCGACTGCATCTCAGTAAGCGTGGTTTGGGATTCTGCTGCTTTTCCTTCGATCTGCTGGAGTTCGCTTTCTTCTGCTTTCAGCTGATTTTCAAGCTCGTTCATCGCAGCCTCTTTCTTGAAGACCTCAGCCCAAGCGAGTTCTCTCTCGAGAAATCGTCTCTTTATCTGCAACTGCTTTTTTTGTTGGTAGCGGTCGTACTGTTCACGCCAGTAATTAAGCGTCTGTTCTGCCGATTCGAGAAGCTTGCTGACCGATTCTTCCTCGCTAAGTATGTGGCTCAGTTTCTTTCCTGCTTGCAAAACATTCCTGCGGTAAGGCTCCAAGCCCACAGCAGCTTCTACCGTTCGAAGCTTCTCCTGAGACGGGAGGACTGAGAACAGTTCCGTCATGTTCTGATGCATGATGATAAGAAGGTTGTCAGGGTCAACGCTGAATCTCGCGAGCACTCTCTCGACGTCTTTCTTAGTCGCAGCCACGTTGTCGAGTTCAAACCAATACTTCCCGTCACGCCTCAACACGCGGGTTAGGAAGATTTGGTCTTTATCGATTCTCGCAACTGGACGCTTATCGTTTCGCGGAGAATTGTCCAAAACCATGGTCACCCGCGCCTGATCCCTTCCCCATCTGATGAGGTTGCTCAACTTTCTCGAGCGTTCAGTGTAAGACTGACCTAAGGCGATGGAGATGCCCAGAAGTATCGCTGACTTTCCAGCACCGTTTGGCCCACAGACTACGTTTACGCCAGGTTTAAAGGGTACCCTCGCGTATTCGTAGGACATGAAGTTTTCGAGGATGACTTCTGTGATTAGCACCGTGTGGGCCTTCTTTTTAGCATAGATAGAACGCGTATTCTCCTATTAAAGGAATTACACAGCGACTTTGCAATTAAGGAGCAGGGTTGTTTGCCTTTTCTAAAGGTTTCTGCTTTGTTCTTTTGGAGTCGAATGTGGTGAATTGTTTACATGAAACAATAATGTTTATATGTAATCAAACCTATAATAGCATCTCAGTGACGAACAATGTCAGATACTACAATCACAATACGCGGAGTTGATTCTAAGGCATGGAAAGAGTTCCAAAAAAACATTGTAAACCTCCATGGCAACCTCTACGGCAACATCGGACAAGAAGTCACGAATGCGCTGAAGCTGTGGCTAGAAAGAAACCGAGGCTTAGAATCTGCCATCGGCACTCCAGCAGACCGCCTTGGAGTCTCATACGGCGACATTGGGGGACTCAAAGAAGAAATACAGAGGATAAAGGAATTGATCGAGCTCCCCCTAAGACAACCCAGACTTTTTAGATGGTTGAACCTAATACCGCCCAAGGGAGTACTGATACATGGTCCTCCAGGAACAGGAAAAAACATACTAGCCCGAGCGGCTACAAAAGAGGCTGGAGCACAACTACACGTTCTCAGCATACAACAAATGATAAGAGAACCGAACGAAATGCGGCTACGGGGTATCTTTCAGAAGGCCAAAGAAAACGTCCCAAGCGTCATTCTCCTACCAGACTTAGCTACAATAGCGATCGACTGTCAAAAAGCTCTGCAAGACCCAACAGTCCAGGTCCTTTCATGGCTACTCTCGGAAATGGATTCGCTAGGGGATTTCGGTCAGGTCGTTGTAATGGGCATAGCCCCATCGCCTGAGGAGCTCGAACCCTCACTTAGACAAAGATTCCAAGGAGAGATCAAAGTAAGCTCACCAAACAGACAGGGACGGTATGAAATCTTGAAGATTCAAACGAAGAACATGCCCCTCGCTGGCGACGTTGACCTCGAAAGACTAGCCGGTATTACAGACCAGTATCAAGGTATCCATCTATGGAAAGTCTGCCAAGAAGCCGCCACGTTGGCTCTCCGGCGAACTCTCGAACACGAAAAGATCACCGATGAAAAGATCACGCAAACGAAGCTTGAACGAATCAGAATTGAAATGGACGACTTTTTACATGCACTGGAATCTATAAAACTCCAAGTCTAGAAGGAGTTTATCCTCATCGGCGTGGTGCCTCGGACATTCCTTAGGGGGTGGTGTAGTAAGAAACTATCTGCCATCACATAAAGGCTTTGCGGAACACTCTTCAATAACAATATTCTCTATCCTTTTCCTCTCTCTCGGTTCTGAACATAACATATTTCGATTTCTGTAATATTGGGATAGGAAAAACTTGGCTTAAATCTTGACAATCGCATTGTTTATTCAGTGCTAAGATATGAGCAACAGACTATCGTCTAGAGACTTCATCACCCTGGCAAGAGCATTCTGGAAGAACCATTTGCCAGTGAAATATCAGAACCCTGACGCTTGGATAGGCTACTTGACAAAATAGCCTAGAATCTTCTATTCTTCCTTCTTAACCAGCTAGTCGAGAGAAACTTTATCGAGACAATAAGAAGCCTTAAGCTACAACGGGAACGATCGTCTCGGCGATGTGTCTCCTCAGTTTAGCATAGTTGTCTTCGATCTCGCTTTTCACCCTGGCTATTTCTAAGTGCAATCTCTGTTTTGATTCTGGCGCCAAGTCCTTCGATTTCGAGATATCGCTTTCCATTCTGTTCATTTCTTGGTCTGCGGAGCGCCTCATGTCCTCGGCTTTTTTCAGAGCGTCTGCTTTGATTTTTTCAATTTTGGCGACGTCGTTTCGTGCCTCTTTTGCTCGGTTGTTCATTTTCTCTTGTATCTTTATCAGCTTCTCTCTGTATTCTCGCTCAGAGGTGCCGCCCATTTTTGTTGACACTACTCCATTCTGTCGTCTGTCGCAATTCTTAATAAAGTTTATGTTTCACCACTAAACAAGAAACATACA
>CAZJAQ010000011.1:0-28699 GCA_964544285.1 uncultured Candidatus Bathyarchaeia archaeon | reverse complement strand
CCATGTTTCGCAGCTTTCCTTCACCCTCAGCCTCCACGAGTCTTCCAACGATTCCTTCCCTATTCTCATCCTTTGGGAAAAGCAACAAACGCCTCTCAACCTCCCCAGACTCTGTTGTGGAGACATCTTCGAGGGGATACAAGAAAGATTTCTCCAAGTCTGCAACTTTGACCTTGTAGCCACACAACAAAGCCAACGCCTTACGCCCGAACGACGCACCCTCGTACCCTTCGAACAGCCTCTCCCTCGTTCGCTGTCTCCAGAGCAGGTTGCGGAAGAGGGCATAGAACACGCTGAATGCCGCGACGATTACGCCGTTGCTGAACACAGTTATAGGAAAAATGGGCGACGTAAAACCAGACAAGGGAAGACTTGTGGGAAAAGCTGAGGAGACAAGACGTGACAGGGGTTCTGTCAGACTCGGATCGGGAATCGCTAAGGCTATGCATATTAATGCCTTTGCGTCTGCTCCGCCGAAGGCTCCGATGTAGAAGAGGGCTATTGAAAAAGCGGATACTACTGCGAAAGATATGCCGTAATACGTCATCGACTGGAAGAAATCGCCGATGGGTGGAAAGAACAGGAACTGAGCAAAAGTCAGCAAGAAAGCGGTGGGCGCGAAGGCAATCCAGACGTTGTTGCTTACTTCGCGTGTTTTGAGGTCGCTCCAAGAAGCGTAGGCTAAGAAGATTAGGGAGACTAGAACACGCATTAGGGATAGTAGTTCTTCCATTCTGTTTCCACGTTTGGTTTTGGGGTGGTGTCATTTAGAAAGAAGGAAGTAATTAAAAATTGGCTTTCAACACGCAATTCTCGTCGATAATTGGGTTATGGAGCTTTGGCAGTGAATTCTAATTGGTTTCCAACTTCAGGCACAACTCTAAAGTAGTATGTTTTGCCACTTGTCCAAGAAGTCGTTGTCAAATCATTCGGCCAATTCAGGGTTACTGTGACAATTTTTTCTACAGGAAGTGATTTCCCGGTGCCAATGTCTGTGTCGCCCGTGACTTGTACTAGCCCTGAAGTTGACTCGCCTATCCAAAGACGAACGATTCTAGCGTCGCTTGTCCCTGTGTTTCTGATGACTATGGTTGTTGTTTTGGCTGTAGCGTTCCAGCTTGGGGGAATCTCAAGTTCTAAGCGTGTTCCTCCGGCGGTTGTTTGTGCTCCCATGAAGGTCATCACCCAAGCGTACGTGACTATTATGGCTGCAACTGCGATTACGATTAACAGTAACGTGGCTAGGATTGGGGAGATACCTTTCTTCGATTTCAGCATTCTATGCAAGTTCGTTTGCACCTCTTCTTTAACCATTCTGCACATGATTATTTAACTCGTATGAACCCAAAATCAACATGGCAAATCCTATTTCTTCCTCTAACCCATTTTGACTTTCCACTATGGGTTGCAAGAGGGGTTGGCGTGGCTGTTTTCACGACCTAACATATAGACACCTTAGAATATAAATATATTGTTTCTTAATATGGGAGATACTCGTATCTTTGAATGCTATTTTGACAATGGGGTGGACCCAATGCCAAATAAAAAGAGGGCAAAAGAAAAAAAAGAGGGAAGAGGCTATGCAGCACTCTCGTACGTCAACTCTATTTCAAAGAATGCTTTTGTACCAGTGGGACTAGCTATTGGGATGATCTCAAACAGAATACCCCAGCTCGCGCTTGCTAGAATAGTCATATCAGCTGTCTGTGCTCCTTGTGTCTTCAAATTTAGGACTGCTTGCTGTTCGCCTCCGGTGATTGCATTGAACAACACTAGGTTGAACTCTGAATAGTCGGTCCAACCGCCATAGCTTGTCTTTACTCTAAGGTTGAATGTATGGTCTTCTGATGTGTCCTGGTTTACTATATGTAAGCAGTCGGTGTAATTTGTTGGGCTTGCACCTGTGGAGAAGTTCAAGTTGGTTACAGTGTAGCCAACAATAGTAGGCGCAGGGGAAGGTAGATTTAGGCCTAATTCCCACTTTAGTCCTTTTGCTGTTGAAGCCACACCACTTCCTTGTATATACATGAAATTGTACACTTGGGCGCTTACTGCGGCTATGAGTAGCGATGATAGTAAGAGTGCTATGATCTTTGCTGTTTTCTTGTAGTTTATGTTCATTTCGTCATTTCACCTCCCTTCGCTTTTTGTTTTTCGAGCCAGAACCTCAGGAGCACGTAGAGACCCGCTCCCAAGACTCCGACGCATGCAATCCCCAGAATTATGTAGACGTATATGGCGCCTGCTATGAAGGCGGCTTCGCCTAAGGCTGGCTTGAAGGAGACGAAGGCTGTTGCGCCCATGAGGAGGGCTGCTACGGGGGTTGCGATTTGCCACCACTTTGGCTTTATGAGGACGTAGACGCTTACGCTGACTACGAGGGTGTCGAAGGCGAAGACGCTGAGGAACATCAAGTCTAGGGGTATTATTGGGAGTTGAACGATTGGGTGCGTGGCTTCGGCGGTGTAGTTGTAGAGGAACATCGTCGATATGATGACGCTTGGGGCTGTGGCGATGACTGAGAAGAGTTTCGAGAGGGTCTTCGCCCTCTTGTAGAACAGGTAAGCGTTCAGGGCGGCGATGTTGGCTACTGCGATGGTTAGGTAGATGAAGCTGTACCAGAAGCGCATGTAGTCGGCGAAGGATGCCATGAATTCGCGGGTGACTAGCAGCTGTCCGAACCCTGCTAGGGCGATTAGCTGGTAGAAGTAGGAGAGCTTGTCTGGGAAGTGTCTGTCGAAGATGCAGGTCAGTAGGCTCGTGGCTAAGAAGAAGTCAATGCCCAGTAGCATGAAAAACTCTGGCATCAGGGATTGCATTTTCTTTTTCTTTCCTGCAGGGATAGGACAAAATTGTTTTGTGTGCGATTTAAGTGGTGTGAATTCTGAATCCGAATTCGAACATAATTTAAAATCCTTATTTTTTATCTAAAATAGTATTACTCTTTTGCGATGTTTTGATGGAGTATAATTTGTGTTAGAATTGGGGTTGTTTCTTTGTTAATTAATGCTGGGTGGTTATTTCGTAGACGTAGGGCGGGTTTGTGGTGCGGGTTTCGAGGGCCATGCCCAAGAGGGTTTCGAGGTATCCGCGTTGGACTTCGGGGTTGTTGATGTAGGGGGCTTTGATGATTATGTACTTGTCTCTTTGGTAGAAGTCGCCGAGTCCTTGGATGCGGAGGCGTTTGAAGATTTCTGGCCATTTTTCTTTGTCGGTTGGGTTGAGGTTTAGGGTGGCTTCCATGCTGATTTTTGCGGCTTCGCCTGCTTTTCTGCCCACTTCGTGGTGGTGGTCCGGGGGTATGTGTTGGAGGATGGTGTTGATGAATTCGACGTTGATGAAGGCGACGCGGCTTATGCCGGCGTAGTATTCGCCTGGGTATTTCCAGTCGTATATCATCATGCTTCTGTAGACGTCTAGCATTTTGGAGACGAGTTGTTTTATGCCTGCTTCTTTGCCGTCTTGGATGAGTTGGTCTATGTATTTGCGTTCTTCTTCGTCGAGGATGATGGTGGTGCGGTGGACTTGGTCTTTCTTGGTTTTGGATTGTGGTGGGGCGTCTTTGGCGGGCTGCATATTTGGTATATTTTGTGGCATACTTTATATGCTTTGTTGTTTCTTGAACCACTACAGCACGTGTGTGCGCGTTTTCTCTGCACCTAGACTAGACCGTCCTAATAGGCTCTAGGTCTGTTCTGAATTTTTGGCTATAAATGGGATTGATTGACGCCAGATCTGTCTATAATCCGAAGTTCCTCGGAAAATCCATTCTGAAGGAGCTTGATTTAGGCTTCTTTTCACGGGGTTTCTGAGGAGAAGTTTAAGCAGCTAATTAACTGACGTATAATGACTGATAGAAGAAAGTGTTAATGTCGTTGCTCTCTTTTCTTCAGTTCATTGTAGAGGTATTCGAACCACTCAAGTATCTCTGGTTGATTTCTGACCCTTCTGGCTTCCGATGTTATGACTTTCATTTTTTCCCATGTCCATTTAATAGGCGTCGTGAACATGTCATCAACTAACTCTATGTCTATGAGTTTTCTTTTCAGAAGGATACCGATTCCTTCAAAGAACATGCCAACTGCTGTAAATTCAGCAAAACCATACTTGTTACGGTAATCATCAGTATTTTTTGCTTCTCTGTTAAGAACCTCTTCCCATACCTTCTGGAATTCAAGAC
This sequence comes from uncultured Candidatus Bathyarchaeia archaeon, assembly GCA_964544285.1. GTDB lineage: Archaea > Thermoproteota > Bathyarchaeia > Bathyarchaeales > SOJC01 > CAYGVX01. The sequence continues at coordinate 24,519 of CAZJAQ010000011.1, read as the reverse complement.
TGTTGAACTGCGAGTAGAGTTTCATTACGAGTTCTGTTTGCCTTACTCTATTTTGATGACGAATATCCAGAATATAGTAGATGACTCCAACCAGTACACCTGCTGCTGCTATCATTGAAGAAATCTCTGTAATGTTAACCATGATTAACACCTGCTTGTTTTCTCTTTTTCATTTCGTTGTAGAGGTGTTCAAACCAGCTATAAGATTCTGGTATATCGTACTGTTTTCTCCACCCGTATACTAAGGACTTGATAGTTTCCCAGTTTCTTATGACCCAATAGCCAAGAAGCTCATCAACCAGCTTTATTTGTACAATTTTCTCCTTCACGAGAAACCCCATTAAATTGAAGAACCATCCAATCCGATCTACGTCAGTCACAATCTGTGAAGGTTTAGTTTCTAAGGGAGCGACTGGACCATACTTTTTGACAAAGTCAGCCCAGTCTTCAACTTTAAGAGCCAAGAATCTTCTATGTGCATTGAGCATGTCCTCGCTACCCCAAATTGAATAGAGACGCATGAACAGGTCCAAATGCCTCATTTTATCTTGATGCCTAATCTGAAGAGCATAATACACAACTCCAGCCAAAACACTTGCAGAAGCAATAACTATGGAAACTGTCTGTATGTCAATCATCTCTAACACCCGTCAATTGCCAAACAATGTAGTCTGTTTCGGTTCAGCTATAACTTTTCCGCACTTTCAAATTGAGAACTACCATAACATGAAATTCGTTATACCATGCGAGAGAACCGAGCCTACATAAACCATCGATTTGAGCCTTAGAAAACTGGAGAAGCGAGGACTCGGAGCGTTTTCTTCCTCATTGTTGTTGAAGGCTCTGCTTGTGCTGTGAGCACAGAAACTATAAAATACACGTTTACTTATGTCAAATACTCTCAAGCATGCATGGCATGTCACACGTAACGCTAATACTCTATACACGAGGGTGCCCCCAAAATGCCCATGAAAATCCAAAAAACCCAAACCCCCAAACAACTCACAGTAGAAAGAATCCACCACGCCAAAAACTACCGACTAACCCTCGACCGCACCCTATGCGTCGGCTGCGAAATCTGCAGCCTCATCTGCCCAAGAGAAGCCATCAAAACAGCCAAACAACCCAAAAAAAACGACAAAACCCAAAAACCCACAGTAGACATAGACGAAGCTAAGTGCCACTACTGCGGCGTATGCGCCACCATCTGCCCCCACGGCGCCGTACAAGTCACTATAGACGGCAAGAACATCGCCTCAGTAGTAGAAAAGGAAAGCTTCCCCCAACTCATCCGCCAAATCACCATAGACACCGCAAAATGCCCCACAGACTGCACCGAATGCGAACAAGCCTGCCCCCTACGCCTCATCACAGTCACACAAAACCCAACCAACAAAAAAACCACAGTAAACATCAAGCAAGAGCAGTGTCCCTGCTGCCGCATCTGCGAAATCAAATGCCCCGAAAACGCCATCCACGTCCGCAACATCTTCACCGGAAAACTAAAAATCAACCAAGAAAAATGCCCCCCAAACTGCCAAGACTGCCTAGACGTGTGTCCCATAACCGGCGTCCTCTACCTCTCCGAAAAAGACGGCAGAGTACACGTCAACGAGCTCTTCTGCACCTACTGCGGCGCATGCAAGATCGTCTGCCCCGAGAAAGGCGCGCTAGAGCTTTCACGCTCAACCGTGCATCACACTCCCGTCCGCTCAGGAGCATGGAACAAAGCCCTCGAAAAATTAACGTCCACGACCGAGATGGCGAAAGAACTGCGCGGAAAAGGAAGAAAGCTGACTATGGAAGCCGTGAAAAAACGCCTCGAACCGAGGAAGAAGAAAAATGCCTGAAACAAAGCCAAAACGCCAACGCAAGCCAAGAGCCAAAGCAGAGAAGAAACCCCGCAAAGCAGCCGAGAAAACAGTGGTCACTCCGCAACCAGCTGTACCTCAGCCAACCGTGCTTCCAGCTCCGACTCCCACGCCTCCACCTCAGAAAGCGGAAGAAAAAGCCCCAGAGATGGCGCCCATCAAAGCCCACGAGTTCGACCCCCGCTTCAAGTATGAACTCAGCAAGATGCACGGCGGCGAGAAGCTTAAGCAGTGTTTCCAATGCGGCACGTGCACCTCCGACTGCCCAATCGCAAGGTTCAGCGACTCCTACCGTCCCAGACAGATAATCCGCATGGCACAACTCGGCTTAAAAGACAGAGTACTCAACAGCGACACCCTGTGGCTCTGCGCCGCATGCTTCACGTGCACCGACCGATGCCCCCAAGACGTAGAAGTCGCAAGCATCATACGCATCTTAAAGAACGCCGCAGTGGAAAGAGGAATCCTACCCCACGTCTTCAAGGAGCTAGGCACAAGCATCCTAGAGAGCGGCGTCGCCTACCGAATCCCCGAGCTACGACTGAAGAAGAGAGGAGAAATCGGGCTGCCCCAACTGCCGAAGTGCAACCCCGAAGCCATCGTTAAGCTTGCCAACGCAACGGGCTTCTCGAAAACACTCAAGGCAGGTGAACAGAAATGACCGCCTCAGAGCAAGCTCCAAAGAGGTTCTTGCTGTTCTTGGGCTGCGCCATTCCCTACCGAGTCTCGAGCTACGAAATCTCCACCCGCAGAGTCCTCGCAAAGTTAGGTGTAGAACTAGTCGAGATGCCCGAGTACAACTGCTGCGGACTCCCCATAGACCCAGTCAACCACGAAATGATGCTCACGCTGGCGGCTAGAAACCTCTCCCTAGCCGAACAACAAGGACTCAACATAGTCGCCCTGTGCCCCGGATGCGCCGGAACCCTCCGCAAAGTGAACAAGAAACTCAAAGCGGACAAGGGGCTCAGAGAGAAGATTAATGGCTACTTGAAAGAAACGGGCCTCGAGTTCAAGGGCACCATAGAAGCCAAACACCTCCTGCAACTGCTCGCCGAAGACGTGGGATTTGAGAAGATAAAGAACGCAGTGAAAAAACCCTTGACCGACGTGCAAGTCACTGAGCACAGTGGCTGCCACGTTACACGTCCCGCCGAAGACGTGGGCTTCGACAACCCCGAGAACCCAGAAGTCCTCAAGAAACTAATCGAAGCGACGGGCGCCAGATACGTAGAGTACACGGATAAGACGGCGTGTTGCGGCGCCCCAATCGCGGGCGTAAACGACAGGATTCCGCTTCAGCTTACCAGAGAAAAGCTTGCCCACGTGAAAGACGCGGGAGCCCAAGCCCTAGTAACCGTCTGTCCCTTCTGCCACATGATGTTCGACACCAACCAGCCTCGGATAGAGAGGATGTTCAACGAAACCTTCAAGATTCCAGTCCTGCACTACCCGCAGCTGCTCGGCTTAGCCATGGGATTCTCCCCCGAAGAGCTAGGCTTGAAGGAGCTGCGAGTCGACCCCACGCAGATAGTTTCACAGTTAAACGCAAAGACGGAGGGCAGCTGAGGGTGGCTGAAGGAAAACCCAGAATCGGCGTGTTCATCTGCCACTGCGGACTCAACATAGCGGGAGTGATAGATGTTAAAGCCGTGACAGAATACGCAAAAACCCTGCCTGACGTGGTCTACACTAAGGACAACCGCTACACGTGCGCCGACCCAGGACAAGACGAAATCAGGAAAGCCATAAAAGAACACAAGCTCAACCGAGTAGTAGTCGCCGCCTGCTCGCCACGCATGCACGAACCAACCTTCCGCAAAACCTGCGCCCAAGCAGACTTGAACCCCTACTTCTTCGAGATGGCGAACATACGCGAGTTCGCGTCTTGGTGCCACCCCAGCACGCCCAAAGAAGCCACGGACAAGGCTAAAGAAATCGTGAGAATGGCAGTAGCGAAGGCGAGGCTCCTTCAACCCCTCAAAGAAATCGAAGTGCCAGTCACAAACAAAGCCCTCGTCATCGGAGGAGGAATAGCTGGAATAAACTCCGCTCTAGACCTTGCGGAAATGGGCTTCAAGGTGTACCTGCTCGAAAAAACCGAGAGCATCGGCGGCCACATGGCTCAGCTCGACAAAACCTTCCCCACACTCGACTGCAGCATCTGCATCGAAGGCCCAAAAATGGTGGACGTTGGGCGCCATCCCAACATCGAAATAATCTCGTACGCTGACTTGGTCAACGTCTCGGGCTACGTGGGCAACTTCAAAGTCAAGATTAAGAAGAACCCGCGGTACATCATTCGCGAAAACTGCACTGGATGCGGCGAATGCAAAGAAGCCTGCCCCATCGAGTACCCGAACGAGTGGGACATGAACATGGGCGTGAGAAAGGCAATCTCCATACCCTTCGAGCAAGCCGTCCCACTGGTGTACACCATCAACATGGATCACTGCATCGAATGCTACAAATGCGTAGACGCCTGCGGCGCACGACAAGCCATAAACTTCGACCAAAAACCAGAAGAAATCGAGCTCGAAGTGGGCGCCATAATAGTCGCCACGGGCTTCGACGCTTACATGCCCTACGACGACCCGCTGTATGGATACGGAAAATACGACAACGTTATCACGGCGCTGGAATTTGAACGACTCATTCTTGCGGCTGGACCGACAGGCGGAAAAGTCATCCGAGCCTCAGACGGCAAGAAGCCCCACAGCGTAGCCTTCATCCAATGCGTAGGCTCCCGAAACCTCAACAAGTACGAGTACTGCTCGGGCTTCTGCTGCATGTACGCGTTGAAAAACGCCATCCTCCTTAAAGAGAAGTATAAAGACGACGTGGAAGTCTACCTCCTCTACATGGACATGAGGACCCACTTCAAAGGATACGAGGAATTCTACCGACGCGCCCGAGACTTGGGCATCACCTTCATCCGAGGACGAGCGAGCCACGTCATCGAAGACCCGAAGACCAAAAACCTTGTCGTACGAGCCGAAGACATGACTCTGGGACAGCCTATCGAGTTGCCCGCTGAGATGGTCGTCTTATGCACCGCAGCCGTCCCAAAAGCAGACGCCGCAGACTTGGCTAGGATTCTCAACATTTCCAGGGGTACTGACGGCTTCTTCATGGAAAGCCACCCAAAACTGAAACCCATCGACACGCCAGTCGACGGCATCTTCGTAGCAGGCGCCTGCCAAGGCCCAAAGGACATTCCCTACAGCGTTTCCCAAGGAAGCGGAGCCGCAGCACGAGCCGCTACAATCCTCTCAAAGAAGAAGTGGAAGATAGAACCCATAGTCGCCGAGGTAGACCCAGAAAAATGCAGGAACACCAAAGTGAAATGCGGCATCTGTGCCGAACGATGTCCTTACGGGTCCATCGAAGCCCTCGAAAAACAACCCGCAAAAGTCATAACAGCCATGTGCCACGGCTGCGGCACTTGCGTGGCTGAATGCCCCGCCGACGCCATCACGCAGAAGCACTTCACCGACGAACAGATTTTCGCGCAGATAAGGACGGCGTTGGAAGAGAACCCTGAAGGTAAGATTTTAGGTATCTTGTGTAACTGGTGCTGCTACGCGGGCGCAGACTTGGCGGGAACAAGCCGCTTCGAGTATCCGCCTCTCATTAGGCCTATTCGTGTGATGTGTTCGGGTCGGGTGGACAGGGACTTTGTTCTAGAAGCCTTCAGGTTGGGAGCTGGCATGGTGATGATAGGCGCATGTCACCTGCCCTACGACTGCCATTACATTAGCGGTAACTGGAAGATGAAAGCCCGCATGGACTCCTTGGCACCCATGCTGGAGAAGCTTGGCTTAAGCTCGAAGCGTTTCCGAGTGGAGTATGTTTCAGCCGCCGAAGGACTGAAGTTTGCGGAGCTGATGAGAGAGATGGCGACACAACTAGAAGAGTTGGGACCTGAGAAGGTCAAAGCGGAAAACGCGAAGCTCAAGCCAATCTTGGAAAGAATGCTAGCTAAGAAACAACAGCAGCAACAATGACCCTAGACAGGTTTGATGTATTCAGGAGGCACTTTGCGGCACACAAACACGCTGTCTGTTGCCTTAAAAAACTTTAAACCACCCTTTCTAGCTTCTTTCGCATTTACCTTAAGAATCACGGGCTTCGGCGTTCTTCTTCGCCCAACATCAAACGCTATCTCCTTCGTAGGCGACAAATGCACCCACCTTCTCTTCATCGGTCTAAGACCATTTCTCAAAATCTCTGACGCCGCTTCGGCAGTAGTTCCATGGTAGAGAACTTCAACCGAGCTATCTTCTTCAAGGCGAACTTTAGCTTTAATTGAATGCCCGTATAGTGCTCTTATCTTATTGCCGACGACTTCAAAACGTCGTCTGTCTCCTCGATTCACCAACTCATTAATAACAAAGCGCTTGTCTACGTCATATTTTTCGCGGAGCTTAAGTAAAAGCTCGTCGAGGTCGACAAAACCTTCTTCGTCGATGTTCAAATTCTCAGGGTTATGCCTAAGAAGGTAACTCATGTACCTGCTTACTTTGACCCTCAACTCTGGATGCATAGCCTTCAAAACTAGGTTATTGACACGTTCTGAATCTGGAAATACCGTTTTGCCAAGAAGCGTATCCGCTCAGCGTTTCTCCCATTCTTCCCAATCGCCATGCCCTTGTCCTTCGGGTCGACCGAGACGACTGCTATCGACTTTCCATCAGGCTTTTCTGTTATCCGAATCTCGGTCACACGAGCCGGCTTCAACGCGTTCTTGATGAACTGTGCAGCGTCCTCTGAATGTTCGATAATCTCGTGCTTTTTGCTCGTCATCCGCTCCAGAAGGCGGATGTTCTTGCCGCCCTTGCCGATGGCCATCCCTATGTCTCCTTCTTTCACGATGAAGATGGCGCGGCTTGCATCTTCGTCCAGAATGCAATCTTTCACTGAGGCGCCCGTGATGCTTTCGAAAAGGGCTATGTAGCGCATTTCTTTGCTGGTCAGCTTGATTCCAGTAGCCATTCTATTGCTCCTCTATTTCCTCTTCAGCAGCCTCGCGTTCGGCTTCAGGCGTCTCAGCCAGCTTCATGATCTCAGAATCGCCGACTTCTTTTACGGTTAAAGCCGCGACGGGAAACGGTTTCCCACACACCATCCCCAAGTCAACGCTGTTACTCTTGTAAGTCACGACGGGGATCTGTGACAATTTTCCGTAATACTCGAGGTCTCCACGAATCGGGGAAGGAATGTTGGATGCAATTAAAATGAGCCGCGCCTTGCTTGTTTTGGCGCTTTTTACGGCTTCGTTCGTTCCGAAAATTACCTTGCCAGTCTTGACGGCGGTCGCAATCGTCTTGTCCACATCGATCATTCGTTTTTCTCCTGTTTGCCTGCCAACGTAGACATGTAAAGGTTGACGAGTCCAGTGCCAATGGGTATGGATTGCCCCACTATAACGTTTTCGGTCACGCCCTGCAGCAGGTCGGCTTCTCCCTTTATCGCCGCGTCGACGATGTTGGGAACGGTGATTTCGAAGGCGGCACGAGCCAAGACGCTGGATTTGGCTCCGCTGATGCCGTGACGGCCAATCTGCCTCACTTCGCCAGTGTCTGTCATGATGTCTGCAACTAGCATTATGTGCCGAATGTCAACGTCTAGACCCTGCTCCTCCAAAACGTCTAAGGCTTCTTTAACGAGCGCGTTCCGAGCCGCTTCGATGCCCAAGGTCTTTGCAATCTCGTGAACGTGGTTCGTGGTAGTTCTAGTTGGGTCAACGCCAGCCGTCTCGAGAACTTTGGGTAGGTTCGACCCGTCAGTTCTGATGACCCACTCTCCCTTCTCTTCGGTGACGAGGACGCGTTTAATGCCTGGAATTCCTCTCACGTGGTGGGAGATAACTTTGTCCAGCAGTTTCTTGCGTTCTTCGGGTTTCTTCGGCTTTACGTATACTTTTTTGCCCCGTGCTCTCACGGTGCATCCGGGAAGTGCTAAAGCGTCTTGTAACTTATCCGCGGAGACCCCCCTATTTTCCATTAAAGTGCTGTCGAGTTCGACGACTATTTCTTCATTCTTCGGGTCATCGTAAACTGCCTTAGCCACGTCCTCCACAACGGTGTAGATTATGTTGCGGGCAACCTCGGTGGCAGCTTCCTTACTCTTCCGATTATCTTTATCGAGATAGATGGACATGATGGGCGTAGAAGGAATCCGCCTAGCGTCAACGATCTCGATGAGCCGCGGCAACCCCAGGGTTACGTTCTGCTCTCGTACACCTGCATAGTGGAAAGTACGCAGTGTCATCTGTGTGCCCGGTTCGCCTATAGACTGTGCCGCCACTATACCCACCGCTTCTCCGGGCTCCACTAGGGCGCGTTTGTAATGCTTCAGCGTCAACTCGATGGTTTGGTCTACGGCTTCTTTGTTCAGCTTCGCCCTGCTCAACTCCTGCTTCAACTCGGCGACCAGTATGGGTGTGAGCTCTTGCTCCACTTCCTTCAGCTTCTCGTTGATGTATTTTTCAGACGCCGCTCTACCGCCACCCATCTTGATGCTGATTTGGTCGACAAGTCTGCTGACGTTCACGGCTTTGCCGTGGTCGCTTTTCGCGGGGTCTACTCCGTCTTCGCCGTAGCGGAACTGTATTATGTCACCCACAGAATTGCGAGCAGTCCCGTCGTATTCGATGCGCAGGTGTTCGAGGGCGTTGATGAGCCTTCTCTGCATGTAACCGCTTTGCTGTGTTCGCACGGCTGTGTCCACTAAGCCTTCACGGCCTCCCATGGCGTGGAAAAAGAATTCCATGGGGTCTAAGCCTGTCTGGTAGGAGGAGTAAACGAAGCCCCTCGCTTTAGGAGACGGGTCTCCCGGCTCAAAGTGGGGCAGCGCTCGTTCCACGTAGCCCCTCATTATGCGCTTTCCGCGGACTGATTGTTGCCCAACTGAGGCGGTCATCTGTCCTATGTTTAGATTGGAGCCTCGTGCTCCAGTTCTAGTCATGACGATGCCCGAGTTTTCAATAGTGAAATCCTCGTCGGCTATTTTCCCAGCCCCGTCCCTAGCTTGCGCCAGCTCGTTCATCACGTAAATTTCAAAGGAGTCCTGAAGCGACTGTCCCGGAAGCCTTTGAAGCGTTCCTTTTCTGTAAGCGACGATTAGTTCCTGAACGTTTTTCTCATGTTTTTCTAATGTCTTAGCAATCTTTTCGCGAGCTTTAGGTGAAAGCTCCAATTCGTCAAAAGAGTACGTAAAGCCACGAATGGACATGAAAAGCTTAAGCAACTGACAAATCTTGTTCAAGAATTCGCGGCCTCGTTGAGCACCGTAGTCTTTGATTATGCGGTGGAGAATGCTTTCCGACTGCTCGGCGCCTATTGACCTTCTGTCGATGATGCCTGATTTCAACACGCCATTCTTAATCACGACAAAGGCGTCGTGGGGACAGTTCTCTTTGTCGCATTTTGGACAGCTTTGACATATCGTGGCTTTAAGTGAGTAATTAAAGTCTTCAGGTAGGAAGAGGCTGAATATTTGTTTCCCTGTCCACATGGGTTCCGGCTTTGTCACTTCAGGTTCAGGCAAAAGACCTTCGTATCCCGACGCGGTCAGCAGTCTGCAGACCTCTTCCCTAGAGAGACGAGTGGTTCTTCTAGTGAGAAGATAAGCAGAGGTAATGAAGTCTCGAATTGCACCTATTATCGGTCCACCGAACCTTGGGGAAAGTATTTGATCTTGCACTTGCATCAGTATAAGAGACTCTGTCTGAGCTTCTTCACTCTGAGGAATATGAAGGTTCATCTCATCGCCGTCAAAGTCTGCGTTGTATGGTGGGCAGACACAGAGATGCAGACGAAATGTTTTGTAGGGCAGCACTTTTACGCAGTGCGCCATGATGGACATGCGATGAAGAGAAGGTTGACGGTTGAAGATGGCGATGTCTCTGTCTTTGAGATGACGCTCCACGATGAAGCCAGTTTCAATCGCTTCAGCAACTTTTTCTCGGTCGACCACGAATTCTAGCCTAATCCTTTTTCCATCAGGCCTAACGACATAAAGAGCGCCTGGGTAGTTGGTAGGTCCATTCCTGACGAAGGCTCGCATTTCCTCGAGGTTCCAATGGGTAACTTTTTCTGGAAAAGACAGCTTCATCGCAACGTCTAAGGGGACGCCTACATCGCTGATGTCTATGTTGGGATCTGGAGAAATAACCGTTCTAGCCGAAAAGTCTACTCGTTTTCCAGAAAGGTTGCTCCTAAACCGTCCCTCTTTTCCTTTGAGGCGCTGAGACAGTGTCTTTAACGCCCTTCCGGAACGGTGCCTCGCTGGGGGGATTCCAGACGCTTCGTTGTTGAAGTAGGTAGTCACGTGGTATTGGAGCAGTTCTGAGAGGTCCTGGATGATGAGTGTTGGCGCTCCTGCTTCCATGTTCTCCTTTAGACGCTGGTTAATCCGTATGATGTCTACGAGCTTATGAGTGAGATCGTCTTCGGAGCGTATTCCCGACTCCAGGGTAATCGAGGGTCTAACGTAGACTGGTGGGACAGGTAGAACTTGGAGAACCATCCACTCGGGTCTGGCAGTTTTAGGGTTGAAGCCGAAAAGCTCCAAGTCTTCGTCAAGTATCCTCTCCAGCCTCTCCCGAACTATGCTTGGAGTAAGCTGCGGAGAACCCCCCTCAGCTACTTCTTCGCGGAAGCGCGTAGGTTTCTCAAAAACTATCTTGAATTGCTGCGTGCCACAGTGGGGGCATTCCTTCGATTTTGCCTCCTTCAACACCTTCTTGTACAAACTATCCGGCACTGCGCCAAGAAGCTTCCGAGCACGATGAATTCGCCTTCTAATCTTCTCTGTCTGCTCGTCAGGCAACGTTATGCGCCCACAGTTTCTACAGGTGGCGCTTAGAAGGTCATGGATTATTTTAGTAAACTCAATGTGGATGATGGGTACGGCCAGTTCAACGTGCCCGAAATGACCTGGACAGCGTATCGCCGTGTTTCCACATGTTTTGCATCTTTGTCGGGGCTCGAGGGTGCCTAACCTCCCATCCATCAAGCCGGAGGTTATTGGAGCCCCGTCTTCGTCGTAGGTGTCTGCCGTCTGTATTTCCACGACCGAGAGTCTCCTCAACTCTTGGGGCGAGAACAACCCAAACCTTAGTTCGTTGATTATTTTGTGGGCAACTTCTTCAAACGCCATCCTAAGCACGCTCCTTCAACTTCAGACGAGGCGCAACGCAGAGGCTCATCAGTTCCTGCAGAAGCAGCTTGAAGGCATAAGAAATAACCACTGGAGAGATTTGGGCGTCGTCTTCGCATATGCGGCAGACATACTCGCGTTTTTTTATGTCGTAGTAGGCTATGTAGCCGCAGTTTTCGCAAACATAAAGGAGATACTTATCGGATTCTTCGAGGAGTCGGTCTCGCAAAAGCATCGCCGCGCCGTGACCGATTAGGCAGTCTCGCTCCATCTCACCGAACCTTAGCCCTCCACCTCGTGCTCGTCCTTCGGTGGGCTGCCGCGTTAGCATCTGTACTTGTCCACGTGCTCTGGCGTGGATTTTGTCAGCAACCATGTGGTGGAGCTTCTGGTAGTAGACCACTCCGACGAATATGTCTGCGGCGAACTTCTCGCCAGTAATGCCGCTGTAGAACACCTCTCTCCCAGTGTGGCTGAAGCCACAGTTAATCAGGGTCTGCTTTATTTCGCTGGATTTTTCGTTAATGAAGGGAGTTCCGTCGGCAGGTCTTCCACGGGCTGCAGCCATCTTGCCAGCCATAGATTCTAAGAATTGACCTATAGTCATTCGCGAGGGAATCGCGTGAGGGTTGATTATTATGTCGGGAACTATGCCTGATTCTGTGAAGGGCAGGTCTTCTTGGGGTATGACCATGCCCACGACGCCTTTTTGCCCGTGGCGGGAGGCAAACTTGTCGCCGAGCTCTGGGATACGCTGGTCTCGTACTCTAGCTTTAACGAGTTTGTTTCCATCGTGGGATTCTGTGATAAAAACAGCGTCGACGGTGCCAGTTTCCGACTGTCTCACGTCCACGGAGGTGTCACGCATCGAGGGACCCTTTACTTCAAACTCTTTGTATTCTTCGAGGAACCTGGGTGGACTGGTTCTTCCTATGAGGACGTCGCCGCCCACGCTGTGGGCTTCGAGGCTTACGATTCCGTCGGGCTCGAGTAGGCGATAGTATTGTTCGCCCCTGAAGCCTCTTATGCCTGGTTCGGGAATGACGAAGCGGTCTTTTAGCCCGCCCAAGTATTGGCGGCATTCTGCTTCGTAGATGCGGTAGAAGGTTGAACGACCCATGCCGCGTTCTACTGATGCTTTGTTGAAGATGAGGGCGTCTTCCATGTTGTATCCTTCGAAGGACATGACCGCGACTAGGCAGTTTTGTCCCGACGGTCTCTGGTTGTACTCCAAGATTTCCATGGGTCTTGTTTTGACTATGGGGATTTGAGGATAGTGCAGTACGTGGGAGCGGGAGTCGACGCGGTAGAGGAAGTTGGTTGAGTAGACGCCTAGGGCTTGTTTTGCCATGGCGGCTTCGTAGGAGTTTCGGGGCGACTGATTGTGTTCTGGGTAGGGGATTAAGGAGGCGCATATGCCGAGGATGGTGTAAGCGGAAAGCTCTACATGGGTGTGCTTGGGGGATATTTCTTCCAGATTGATAGCCACGTAGATGTTTTCTTCTTCCTCGGCGTCAAGATACTCTATTATGGCGCTTTTGATAAGGTCGTCCCAAGACCATTCGCCTGAGCGGATTTTGTCGATGTGTTCTGGCTGGAGCTTAGAGATTCCGTCTTCGACTATTATGAGGGGTCTTCGGACTCTGCCTTCGTCGCAGTTAATATATACCTCTTGTTTTCCGCCCATTGTTTTGAAGTGGGCGACGTTGATTTCTGAGGGTATGTCGCTTCTTCTTCGTTTGTTTCTTAGCTCGGAGACGAGTTCGGCTGGATTGGGGTGGTATCCTACGAGGGAACCGTTGATGAAGGTTTTTGCGCCCGAGAAGCGGAGTTCTCGGTTTGCTTCTTGTGATGGGACTACGCCTAGGGTGTAGATGACTTGTCTTACTTTTTCGAGGTTTACGGCTACTGAGATGCATGCGGAGAGGGCGAGGTTTTTGACTAGGCCGCAGTTTGAGCCTTCTGGTGTTTCGTTGGGGCATAGTCGTCCCCAGTGGGTGGGGTGGAGGTCTCGGGCTTCGAAGTTTGGTTGGCTGCGGCTGAGGGGGGATTGTAGTCGGCGTAGGTGGCTTAGGGTTGAGACGAGGTTAGTTCGGTCTAGGAGTTGTGTTATGCCTACTCTTCCTCTGCCCCAGTTGCCCGTTGCGAGGGCGTGTTGGAGACGCTCTGAGATTATGCCGGGACGGACGGCTGCGGAGACGGTTATCATCTGTCGTTTGAACCCCATCCTTTCGAGTTGGTATTTTATGTCTCTGCATAGGTTTCTGAAGGCGACTCGGAAGAGGTCGGCGAGGAGGGGTCCGGCAAGCTTCAGTCTTTTGTTTTTGAAGTGGTCTTTGTCGTCTGTTATTCTTTTTAGGAGTTTTAGTTCTATTACGCGGCAAGCCATTTCGCCCAGGAAAACTGCTTTTTCTCGGCGGCTTTCTTCGATTTGGTTTAGGTGAGGGAGGAAGTTTTTGTCTAGTATGCTTTGGGCTCTTTGGAGGCGGTATTCGAGTACTTGTCCGTGGGCTACGCGGTTGCCTATGTATTCGAGGGCTTCTTTTACGGTTTCTACTCCTGTGGCTTTTTCGAAGGAGGGTTCGAGCATGTTGTGTATTGTTTGGTCGGGGGAGACTGCCTCGGCGATTTCTTTGTCGGATTCGAGTCCTAGGGCTCTCATGACGATTATGAGGGGGACTTCGGATGGGACGCCGGGGATGGTGACGTAGAGGGCGTTGTCTGATTTGAGTCGTAGTTCTATTCTTGCTCTGAAGCCGACGGTTGTGGAGAATATTTTTGATTGGTAGACTGGGTGGGCGCCTCGGGTGTCGATGTCTACGATTATTCTGTTTGGGGCTAGGTCTTCGAGGGCGACGATGACGCGTTCGGAGCCGTTTATGACGAAGTAGCCGCCTGGGTCGTTGGGGTCTTCGCCGTGGAGTATCAGTTCTTCTGGTTGGAGTTGGGAGAGGACGCAGAGTTTTGATTTGAGCATGACTGGTATGTCGCCGATTAGGACGAGTTCGGTGTCTTGTTCTCTTCCGTCGATTATGGGGGTCATTTCTATGGCTACTGGGGCTACGTAGGAGAGGCTGCGGAACCTCGCTTCGAGGGGGAAGATTTCGTGTTTGGTGCCGTCGACTTCGGTTATGTAGGGTCCGCTTATGCGGGTTTGGGGGTCGATTATCCAGGCTTGTCCGAGTTTTATTTTGTAGGGGCTCTCGGGAAGCTCGATGTCTATGCTTCTGACTTCGTCTATTACTTGTTGTAGTCCGTGGTCGATGAACTCGTTGTAAGAGTCCAAGTGCTGTCGGACTAGTCCTTTTTCTTTGAAGAAGGATTTTTGGAGAAGTAATAATTCGTCTTGGCTGATTTCACTCATTTTAGTTTGCCTCCAAAAAACTGTTGTTTGGGCTTAGTTGAAGGGAAGGTCTTTTCTGGGGCTGGGTTCTCAAACTGGGGGGTTCCTCCAACGGGGCCGGGTGTCATCCGACCCGAAAAGGCGGGTCTCCTTATATTTTTTATGGTCCGTTTTGGAGCTAAAGCCATAGAGTCAGAATCGCATCTAATAAACTTTACCACACAAGGATTCTGTCAAGTCACGGAGACCTATCAAGGAAAAAGGCTGAGCGCTGCAAGGACTTTATTCACTTTTTGGACGCTGAAGAAACGCGAACAGAAATAGCAACGCTGCGGGGAAGCAAAGCCAAAACCCCAGTTCATACTTTACAAGACCGTATGTTTGCCTTTGAACTTGAATGCCTACGTATACCATTAGAAGGACTACGAATAAACATGATATTACTGGGAGAAGCTTTGCTAGTTTTCTATTCAGAAACAGGGCAACAGAGCCTAGAGCTATTGTGAGAACCTGCGTCAAGAACATCACAATGAGAACCCATGAGATGTTCAGAGTAGAAGGTGGCAAATACGAATATGGGTCTTCTCTTTCTGCAAACCAATAGGTGCCAAACCAAAGTTCCTCCTCTCCACCGCCATACCAAGGCAAAGACAAAATCCTAGACTTGTAAGACCAATAAGTTATGTCGAAGACATCCTCAATCATGTTACTATAACTAGTTGTGAGAAATGGGAGAAAAGCGGATACTAGCAACAGCAAGCAAGCGAAGATGGCTACAATTCTATGCAAATGATATATCAATTTCTCTATTTTAGCTGTCCTCATCTTTCCCCAATTGAGATACTTAAGAACCTATTTAGTTCTACGCTTTAGAACAATCTCGCCATTTTTACTTGTGCAAACGCACTATGCCATATTAATGGTTAAATGTCTCGACGTGCTCCCTTTCTATGCAGCATCCCTATGTTAATTACGCCCTTTGACCCTTGGAAATCAGAACTCTGCACCTGCCCACAAAAACTCACCCTAAACCCCTACACAGGCTGCCCCTACCGATGCCTCTACTGCTACGTCAGCTCCTACGTCCCAAACTTCCACCACTGCAGACCCAAAAAGCACCTCATCCCCAGACTCGAAAAAGAAGCCCCCAAACTGAAGGGCAAGCTTATCTCCATAGCCAACTCCAGCGACCCCTACCCACCCACAGAAGCCACCCTAGGCATAACCAGAAAATGCCTCCACGTTCTCTCCAAACACCACTGCAAAATCCAGATAATAACAAAATCCAACCTCGTCACAAGAGACGTCGACCTGCTACGAAAAACTCCGAGCATGGTTGCCATGAGCATAACCATCGACGACGACAAACTCGCGAGACTCCTCGAACCCCAAGCCCCACCACCCACAAAACGATTGGAAGCATTAGAAAACCTAATCCAAAAGGGCATTCCAGTATCCTGCCGCATCGACCCCATAATCCTCCTCCTAAACGACGACCCCACCACACTCGTAGAAAAACTAGCAGCAATGGGAGTCCTCCACATCACGTGCAGCACGTACAAGGCAAAGCCAGACAACTGGAGAAGACTCACCCAAACCTTCCCCACGACCGCAAAATCGCTACAACCCCTCTACTTCGAAAGAGGAGAACGCGTGGGACGAAGTTTCTACCTCCCAAAAGAGGTTCGACTAGAAATTATGAGAAAGATGAAGGAACTCGTCGAGAGCAGAGGAATAAAATTCTCCAGCTGCAGAGAAGGCTTCCCACAACTCAACTCGGCAACCTGCGACGGCTCATGGCTAATCCAAAAAGCCTAAACCTCGTCAACAAAATCCTTAGCCCTCGGCACCTCGGGCGGCAAACCCCTCCTCTCCCGAATAGTCCTAATAATCTCCGCCGCCACGTTCTCCGGCGCCCCTTCCCAGTGGTCGAAAGCGCTTTGCCAGAAAGCATGACCCGACGTGGCTGACCGCATCTCAGCAGACAACCCAAAAGTCTCAGCGACGGGCATGTACCCCGTAATCATCATCAAGGGACCCTTCTGCTCCGAAGAGATGATGCGCCCCCTCTTCTTCGTGATCAACCCCGAAACCTCACCCACCCACTGAACCGGCACCGACACGGCGATCTTGTAGACGGGTTCGAGGATGACGGGCTTCGAAGACAAGAAAGACCCAAGAATTCCACGCCGAGCGGCGGGCATAACTTGGGCTGGGTCTCTGTGCACCGGGTCTTCATGCAAGGAAGCGTCCACTAGCTTCACTTTCAACCCCCGAACCGGCTCTTCGCACAGCGGTCCATGCTGACATGCCCACCTGAAACCCGAAACGAACATGTCCTGAACTTCCTGCAAGTACTGCACGTCCTTCGTTAAGTCGACCAAAACGTTCCTGTGCTCTTCTACCGCCCACACGTTACCGGCTTCCTCTGCAGACCACCCAGCTTCCCTCAAAACGCTGCCCACCTGCTTCCTCCCCATCTCCTCGGACAAGTCGCCCCTTTCAATCAGCTTAATGATATTCTCCTCAAGAGGCTCCACCTGAACCCAGAATTTGTTGTGCTTGTTCGGGCTCCTCACCATGACCACTGGACCCTGAGACAGCGTGGACTCTCTGTAGACCACCAACGGCTTAGACGTGATAACCTTCAAGTCTCCCCCCGCGTATTCCTGCAGAAACTTCACCGCGATCTCCAAGTGCAGCTCACCCATGCCACTCAGCAGGTACTCGCCAGTTTCTCTGCTGATGCTCGTCGCAAGGTTAGGGTCCTCGATGGCTAAGCGGTGCATGACTTCGATGAGGCGAGGCAAATCTCTGGGATGTCTGGGCTCGACAGCAACTGTGATCACGGGCTCGGAGACGTACTTAATACGCTCGAAGGGAACCATCACATCCTTGTGACTATTGCTAATGAGGGTCTCACCAGCCCTCGCCAAGTCGAGACCGAGAAGCGCAGCTATGTTACCAGCGTCGATTCGGTCGACAATCTCCCTAAAGGCACCCATGTACATGGAAACCTGCTGCACACGATAGTCCCTCTTGACGCCCACGAGGTACACGTGCTCTCCTTCTTCAACTTCTCCAGAGAAAAGACGCCCAGTGGCTATCAGCCCAGCATGGGGGTCCATCTGAGCCAACGTGATACACATCACGGTAGGACCCTCAGGGTCAGCGCTGAGCATAGCTCTGCCTATTTCAGAGTCGACGTCTCCCCTCCAAACATTAGGAATTCTGTATCTTTGAGCCTCCACGGGGTTCGGCAGATACTTAACAACCATTGACAGGATTGCGTCGTGAAGAGGAAGCTTCTTGGTCAATTCTTCGATTCTGTCCTTCCGATAAGCTTCTATCAAGTCGCTAAACTTGAAACCTTCTTCCTTAGCCATATCAACAGTGAAACCCCAACGATGGAGAGCTGAACCGAAGGCTACTGTTCCCTTCGCAGGGTCGACTTTCCATTCTTCTTTCTGTTCAGGCTCGCCGTAGAGGTCGATAAGGTTGTTGAAGTCGCGTATTATGCGAGCAAGTTTCGCCTGCATGTCGCCAGACCCGAGCTTGAGCTCCTTCACGAGGCGGTCGACCTTGTTTATGAAAAGCACAGGCTTCACGCGTTCACCGAGGGCTTGACGAGTCACCGTTTCGGTTTGAACCATGACCTCTTCAACAGCGTCCACGACCACCACCACGCCGTCTATGGCTCTCAGGGCTCGAGTGACTTTCCCTGTGAAGTCAACATGACCCGGAGTGTCGATGAGGTTGATCAAGTAGGGTTTGCCCTTTTCCTCGTGGAGAAGGCTGATGTTAGCTGTCTTTATCGTGATGCCCCGCTTCTGCTCCTCTTCGAGGTAGTCGAGGGCTCGAGCTTCGCCCGCAATCTTCGGGCTCAGAAGACCCGCCTCAGCCAAGAGGCTGTCTGTCATCGTGGTCTTGCCGTGGTCTATGTGGGCGATTATGCCGATGTTCCGTATGTCCTCTTTCCTGCCCATGAGCTTGAGAATTTCCACAGTTTGCTTGAAACGGGGCATGCTTAAGAATCCCCTTCAGTTCTGAGCTACATGGCTCTTAGGAATCGCCCTAATAGCTTTACTGCATGCACATGATAAATTTGTCCCCTTCACATCAGTAGCTATCGCGTTACTTAGAAAAAGATGCGCTCTCTTAAAGGAACAAAACAAAAGGATAGAGTGTGCATCAGCGCAAAGCAGCTTATCAAACGCACGCTTGTGGGTCTTACTCCCTCTCCAGGAAATCCTCAGCTTTAGGCGGATAGGGACTCAGTTTCCGGCGTTCGCGAATCTGCTTTATTACATCGAGCAGCATATTCTCTGGCACCGGAGACCAACGGCTAAACTGTGTCGCCCAGAAAGCTCTTCCCTGGGTAGAAGACCTCAACTCGTCGGCGATGCCGAAGGATTCAGCCACGGGCATCTCTGCTTTAACAATCATCATATCTTCTTCAGTGGGCATCTCAAGCACTCGACCTCGACGTTTCTGCACTATTGCTAGGACTGAACTCACGAAGCTCGTCGGAACTTTGCATTCTAAGCTTAGAATGGGTTCTAGAAGCTTTGGGTCGCTCAGCAGAAAGCAAGCCCATATTGGACGCCAAGTCATAGGAAGTATCTGCGCTGGTCCTCTATGCACGGGGTCTTCGTGGACTTGGATGTCTTCGAGGTTCACTTTGAGACCGTAGGCGGGTTCCTTCGCCAAGACGCATGCGTGGACGGCTTCTCGGAAGCCCGACTTAACGTGGTCCAAGACTTCTTCTACGTATTGTCTTCCCTTTATTCTGTTGACCAGTATGTTGCTCTCTTCGATGGCGATTACGTTCCGAGCGTCATCTGTGTCCCAGTCAAATTCGGTTCGCAGGATTTTCTGTCTTTCATCGCGGGTTTGCATCTCGGAAACCTTGTCAGTTTTAATGGCTTCGATTAATTCTTCAGGCAGTTTTTCCAAGGTAACCCAGAGCTTGCTGTGTTTGTTCGGGCTCTTGCCCATCACTGAGGGTCCTTGGTAGTCGTGGCTGATGGTTTCGCGGTAGATGACGATGGGCTTGCTGGTTTTTACCTTCAGTTTTGCCTCTTGCATTCGGTAGGCGGTGACCTCGAGGTGGAGTTCTCCCATTCCGCTCAGGAGGTATTCTCCGGTTTCTTTGTTCATGGTCAAGCGGAGGTTTGGGTCTTCGAGGGTTAGTTTGTGCGTGACTTTGTCGAAGAGGGGCAAGTCTTTGATGTCTTCTGGTGCGATAGCGACTGTGACGACGGGGTCTGAGACGTATCTGAGTCCTTCGAAGGGCTGGGCTTCTACGTCTTGCTCGGTGATTGTTTCGCCCACGCGGATTCCTGATATTCCTCCGATTGCGGCTATGCTGCCTGCGGGAATCTTGTCGACTATTACGCGGTCGGCTGCCATGCTCATGTAGACTTGTTGGATTACGCCGGTTTGGTGGCTGACTACGAACTTTACTGGCTTGCCTTTTTCTACGGTTCCGCTGAACACTCGTCCTATGGCTATGACTCCGCTGTGGGGGTCGACTTCGATGGTGCTGACGCACATGAGGAGGGGGGCGTTTGGGTCGACTTTGGCGAAGCCTTTGCCGACGTCGCTGTCGGGGTCGCCTGGCCAGATTTGGGTTTGTCTGAAGGGTTGGGCTTCGAAGGGGTTGGGTAGGTGTTCGCAGAACATGTCGAGGATGGGTTCGTATAGGGGGGCTTTTTTGCTGAGTTCTTCTACTTTTTTGCCTATTTCATCGGGTTCGCCGCTGTAAGCGTTTATGATGTCTTGGAAGGAGATGCCTTTGGCTTTCATGTGGGAGAGGTTGAGTCCCCATTTGTGGAGGGCTGAGCCGAAGGCTACTCGGTCGTCTTCTACTGTGACTTGCCAGTCTTTCTTGTGTTCTGGTGGGGCGTATCTTTCGATGAGGTTGTTTACTCGTGAGAGGATTTTTGCGAACCTTGTTTGTATGGCTTGGGGGGTTAGGCGGATTTCTTTGATGAGGCGGTCGACTTTGTTGATGTAGAGGAGGGGTTTGACTCTTTCGCGGAGGGCTTGCATGAGGACGGTTTCGGTTTGGGTCATGGGTCCTTCCACTGCGTCGACTACGACGAGGGCTCCGTCGACTGCTCGTAGGCTTCGGGTTACGGCGCCGCTGAAGTCTATGTGGCCTGGGGTGTCGATGAGGTTGATGAGGAAGTCGTGTTCTTTGTAGTTGTGGGCGAGGCTGATGTTTGAGGCGAAGACGGTCATTTGTCTTTTTTGTTCGAGTTCCCATGAGTCTAGGTAGAGTTTTTGTCCGGCTGTTTGTTCGCTGATTATGCCTGCTGCGGCTAGGAGGCTGTCTGAGAGGGTTGTTTTTCCGTGGTCGACGTGGGCGATGATGCTTGTGTTTCGGATGTGTGTGGGGTCGTTCATGAGTTTGACGATTTCTTCGATTTGTCTGTATCGTCCCATGGTTGTTAGTCCTCCCTGCTTATGGAGCTGGTGGGGCTTTTTTGTTTGTGTTCTGTCATTGGTGGTTTCGCTCTTGTTTTTTGGGCAGAATGGTGATGTCAAACAAAGGTTAAAAGCTTTCGTTAAGGCTGGGCGTGTTGTGTTTTGTTCTGTTTTTTTGTTCCTATAGGTTCATATACTAGTCTGTCTATTGCGTATAGCATCAAAAACATGAAGAAGGCATGGGTTCGATATGAGCACTGAACCAAGCGTGATATACGTCGGGAACAAGCCTCCGATGAACTATGTCATGGCTGTCATCACTGGTTTCAACATGGGCAATACCACTGAGGTTACTCTGAAGGCGCGCGGTCGTGCGATTAGCACTGCCGTGGATGTTGCGGAGATTGTGCGGAACAGGTTTTTCAAGGATGCGAAGGTTCATAGCATTGCTATTGGTAGCGAGCAGATTACTCCTAAAGAGGGCGGGAACCCGAGAAACGTCTCAACGATGGAAATAACGCTACGAAAAGAGTAGACTTTTGAGACTTTAAGACCGCCTACCCCACATTTTTTCTTTGTTTCTCTCGCGCCTAGACTAGACCATCCTAATAGGCTACAAACATGAGGTTGAGAGGGGAATGACGACACACAGTGGACTAGATGGAAACAAGTTCATACAGGCACGAAGAAAACAACAATGGCAGAGAAATACAATAGGTGGGCGTTATAGTTGTTAACTTTCACCGATCTCTCTCTGCTTTGTGGAAGTTTTATACGCAGATATGCATATATTAAAAGGGAGACTCAATTCAGAAAGGAGAGGCGAGAGGCACTTGAGATTATCTGAATTTCTCATAGCAATACTTGCTGCTGAACAGAGACCAACCGATGGTAGGACTACTATCCAAAAACTGGCTTACTTTGCTTCAGTAAAAACAAACGCTGAGATGGGATTTAGTGCCCATTACTACGGTCCATACAGTGCCATGGTGGCGTCGCAATTAGAAGACTTGGTGGGTTCTGATTTTGTAGTGGAGACGGGCCGTCGCACCACTAGGGATAGGGTAATGTATAGCTATTGCCTTACGCCCGATGGAGAAATATTAGCAAGAAACATCCATAAAAAGTACCCTAATGAGTATCAGGTAATCAAGCAAGTTGTTAACAAATGTAGAGTGGTTCACAACAACATACTAGTTCTGTCATGGGCTGCTAAAGTACATTACATTCTAAGCCAAACAAAAAGACCGATGACGTATAACGAAGCTATTGCGTTAGGACGTTGGTTTGGTTGGAAACTTCCACAAACTGAAGTTAAATCAGCAATCAATCTATTGTTATCTTTAGGATTAATAAAGAAACATCAATAGTCAAAGTTGTTGTGCGAAGGAGCCAACGGAGCTTTGACTGTAGACTGGGAATCAAGACTCATTAGAGACCCGCTTTATGGTTTCATTGGACTTAGTGAAAATGAAGCGCGCGTTCTAGATACACCTGCAATGCAAAGACTTTCTAGGATTAAACAGCTTTCACATACATTCATTGTATATCCAAGCGCAGTTCACACTAGGCTAGAGCATTCGTTGGGGGCATTGTATGTAGCTGGACGAATCTGTGAAGAACTTGAACTCCCCACGAAGAAAAAAGCAACCATAAGAGCTGCTGCTTTGTTGCATGATGTAGGGCAAGGTCCATTCTCACATTTGTTTGAAGAACCATTGCGTTGGATAAATGGTGAGAAATTCTCACACGAGGATGTCACGAAATTAATAATGGAATATAACCCTGAGGTAAAAAAAGCGTTAGGCGATTTGTGCAATGATGTTCTGGGCATTTTTAACCGTGACTCTTTAGGCTCAGATATTATCTCAAGTAGCCTAGATGTCGATAAAATGGATTATCTGAGACGTGATTCGCATCATACGGGTGTCGCATACGGTATCTTCGATCTTGAGAGAGTTATTAGAACAATATGTAAGATTTCAGAAGGAGGCAGAGATTATTTAGCTGTCCGTGAGAAGGGCAAGGATGCTCTAGAAAGCTATCGCCTGGCCAGATATGCCATGCACATCCAAGTCTATGAACATCATGCCAGGTTAATCGCAGACGATATGTTTCTGAAAGCGATTAAAGCAGCTTTGCATGAAAGTGTTTTGAAAAAAGAGGATTTTAGAGCTTCGGGAGACCCAGAGAATTTTGTGAAAAACTTTCTGGGATGGGACGACTATTCAATCCAGCATCACATATTAAAAAACTCGAAGGGCAATGCTAAAAAACTGATCCAGGACATCCGTAATCGTAAACTTTTGAAGAGGGCTCTAGATGTTCCGCTGACAGCTGAAGGAGTACCTCACGCAATAAGAAGAGAGAGAATTCGTTCTATGACAAGAAAGCAAATATCAAATACAGAACGAAAAATTGCCGATGAATTGGGCGTTGATCCTGATTACGTTATA
The DNA here is from genome assembly GCA_964544285.1 of uncultured Candidatus Bathyarchaeia archaeon. GTDB lineage: Archaea > Thermoproteota > Bathyarchaeia > Bathyarchaeales > SOJC01 > CAYGVX01. The sequence continues at coordinate 1,252 of CAZJAQ010000011.1, read as the reverse complement.
ATTCATCTTCAAAGTCTAAAGATTAAGCTTTACGAGCGTTTTGAAGAAGCAATAGAAAAGAAGGAAAAGCCCATTCTCATTCAAAAACGAGATGGCACAGTTGTCTCTTTTGATCAAGTATCTCCAATTTCAGCTTCTTTAACTCCAATTCGGCGATTGTATGTCTTTTGCCCTCAAGAACATGTCGCAGAAACAAGAACGATAGCAGAGGATGCATTCAACGTCAAAAGCGTATTTTAGAGATCGAAAGGAATTGCTACAGATTACACAAACTTCGAGAGCCATACCAATTCTATCATAGGGAGAAAAACGGAAAGTAAAATTAGTGAATGCCGAAACAAGCAATCCGTACTTTTTACCTTGTGAAGTATATAGTTGAAAAGGGAACTGTCAGAGTGCTTTTAGAACACTCCTGTACGCATTTGCTATCTCACGGAGTTCGCTTAGTTCTTGCTTAGTGAACTTGTTATCCTTCGCCGTTTCGAGAACCATCTGAATTATACGCTCAGAAACATTTTTGAAAACATCTTTAGGTGAACCGGGGTTGCCTTTTGCTTTAAAAACCATTGCTGCCAGTAATACATTTGTCATCGAAGTATTCATTGCAGTTATTCCGGAAAGATTCAAAGTGGCTTTAACTGGTTTGAAAAGTGCCCTTTCGCTCACCTTAATCCCCAATTGTTTTCAAAATTCAATTTATTAGAATATAACGTTTGCTAATACATATATCGCTACCTATTGCACTCCGCAAAAGCCTTATTATGCAACATAAGAAAAACCATGAGCCTCAGTTTGCAATAGAAGCCTTAACTACGCACGAGTATCTTTGAGCGGTATGCTTTTATTTTTGCTGAGCTACACATACCTAACCACCAGAAGGAGACCACTAAACCTTGTTTAAAGTCAAAACCTCCGACAACAAACTCCTCACAAACATGTTCAGCGCCATCGCCATCCTCGTCGACGAAGCCACCTTCAACATAACCCCCGACAACATCATCCTCCGCGCCATGGACCCAAGCAGAGTAGCCATGATAGACTTCCAATGGCCCAAAACAGTCTTCGAAGAATACCAATGCGACCAGCCACAGAAACTCTGCATAAACATAGCAGAACTCCTAAAACTCCTAAAACGCACCACCAAAGACGAAACCATAGAATTAGCCCTCACCCCCGAAACCCCCAAACTCAACATAACCATCACGGGCAAATACACACGCACCTTCAACATGCCCACCCTCGAACCCCAAGA
>CAZJAQ010000010.1:0-29758 GCA_964544285.1 uncultured Candidatus Bathyarchaeia archaeon | reverse complement strand
GTTATGTTATTGAAGATGAAGGAGTAGATGAGGAAACCGTTCTGATCCAAGAATCTAAACTTGTTCAAATCGCACTAAAGTAGAATTGAAATTATAGTTAGCTTTCAATTCCCTCTAATTGGGATTTTGGCTTGAGCCTCAGAAAAGGGCAAGATAGCACATTTCTGAGAAGCGCAAGGTTTATGTATGCATGTGATATCATTTGTATACGGTGGTCGTGTTGACGCTTAAACCCTTAGCAGTAAGGATATCTGAGGAAATCGAGAAGGAAATTCAGGAAGTGGTTGAACGTGAAAAGCTGGACAAGGCTACGGTTGTTAGAACTCTCCTTGAAATGGGGATCGTGGAGTGGAGAAAACAAACCGCTTTGAACTTGCTACGAGATGGGAAAGTGACGTTTGCCAAGGCTGCAGAGATTGCTAAGCTTTCGCTTTGGGAGTTCGCTGATTTGGTGAAACAGCGCAACATAGAGTGGATTAGATACACGCCTGAAGAAATTGAGAAAGAAATCAAACAAGCGTCAGTGGCGAAGTCTGGGTGAAGTCGCTCGTTTTTAACGCTACGCCATTGATTTACATGACCAAAGTAGGATTGTGCACGATTCTTGAAGAATTAAAAAATGAGAAACTGACATCACCACACGTTAAGAGAGAAGTCGTGGATGAAGGAAAGCGCAAAGGCGTCCCCGACGCTATCATTTTGGAGAAGATGTTCAAAAACAAAGTATTCAAAGTAGTTGAGACCAAGAACAAAGAATTTCTGGCAAGCGTTTTGGAAACAAAGGGGCTTCACATAACCGATGCTGAGGTCTTGGCCATTGCCAAAGAACGTGATGGAATAGCGGTTATAGACGATGAAGTTGCCAGAAAAACCGCGAGAATTTATGGAATATCCTATGTAGGTACACCATACATTTTGATGAGAGCAGTATTTCAGGGGCTGGTTACAAAGGAAAGAGCCAAGCAAGCAATAAACGAGATGGTTTTTGCAGGCTGGAGATGCAGCGTAGAAAGCTATGCCAAGATCATGGAAGCCATAGAAAAATTGTAGCAGACGCGCTGGGATCAACCTGCCTAACAACATGTAATAGCAAACCGCGAGCCACATGACCCGTAAAAAAAGGCAAAACAACCTCTTTCTCCCCATACATCTCCAGACCGATTTCCACAGGCAATCCAATCAACTCCCCATAATGGGATTCAACCCAACGACAAATACACATAAGCATCAGCGTCCTTACAAAACAAAGGCAAGACTTTCTATCACAATGAAGAAAGTGCTTTCACTACGTCAAGCCTACAAGATTTGAGAGTTTCAAACATCGAGTTTTCCAGTAGTTAGGTTACCGAGGAACCATAAGGCGAAAATGCCTAGTGGATTCCCACGAGTATGCCCCAACTACGAGAGACACCAACGAGTCACTGCCTTGACTCTCTTCACCAACGTTAACCCCCATCATCGGTTTTTTTGTCCAACGCGTTGTAGACTGCAACCCTGCTGAGCCCCACACCACACGCAACGTCTTCGATGGGCTGACCCTGAAGCCAACTCACCCAGACCCGTCGCCCTAACAATCTGCCTACGAGTCTTAGGCATACCATCCCCAGAAACGCATAACCACAAAAAAACGCCTATTTCATCTGAGATTAATGGTGCTCCGGCCGGGATTTGGACCCGGGTCTCCGACTCGAAAGGCCGGAATACTTAACCGGGCTATACTCGGCAGACAAAATGGCTTCTACCGGAGCCCATTTTCCGGAGCATTATCCAAATTAAGGGTTCTCTTGAATAAATCTATCTGTCAAAGAAAGCTGAGGGCTCTTTCGCGTGCCGTAACTGTGGAACATCGAAGCGGCATATGTTTTTTATCGGTCAGCCCCAATATAGCTTAATCCACAACCCTCAAAGAAAGATGACCTTCGTTGCCCGTTTCCACCAAAAAACCGAGAATCAAACCCGCCTTCAAGTTATGGTTCGAAATCGACGGAGAATACGTGTTCGGAGAAGGAACATGCAAGCTTCTCGAAAAAGTCAAAGAAGAAGGGTCGCTCAGCGCAGCCGCCAGAGCTTTAGGCATGTCTTATCGTTACGCTTGGGGCATCGTTAAGGACGTGGAAAAACGTCTCGGGGTGCCTGTTGTCAAAACTCGGAAGGGAGGAAAACACGGGGGCAAGACAGAGCTAACAAAGACAGGTCTTTCGCTGGTTGCAGACTACGAGAGGTTGAAGAAAACTATCGCTGATGTTTGCAAGCTCGAATAGGGGCGTGCTACTCTATCAGCTCCATGGGCTGACCGCAGCAGACTAGGGTTCCGCCGCCCACTTTTGTCACTGTTACCTCGTTACCGCAGACGTTGCAGACGTATTTTTCTCCAACTTCGCTGACTCCCATAACTCCTCACTCACCTCCCTTTTATTGGCAAGCGGTTTTCAAGCACTCATTCAGAGGCGCAAACAGCGTTCCCACTCTATTCATGGTGGGTGAATAGTAGGCTGTTTTGGCAGAGTTTGTCATCAGCGAACCTATTCCCAGGTCTTTCAGCCACGTGACTACGGCACAGGTATCGCATACAACTCGTCCACCGGCTCTTTCGACGACGTTGACGTAGTTTTCAGCTTTTTTCTTTAGCCATCTGGACGTGCAAACCCACAACTGCAACCCCTCTTTCACCTCTTTCCCCTGGAGGAACGTCGCAATTTTCTTCATTTCTTCTAACGAGCAGTGGGGGCATCCGAGGAATATCAGGTCAGGCTGTTCGGATGTTGTGGACAGGCTCTCTATGGTGCTTTCTATTTCTCTTCTTTCGACGGTCATTTTCTCGCGCCACGTTTCTTCGTCTGCTTTGCCCAAGTGGAACATGCTTGTCATTCCAGCCGTGGCCATGGCAGCCCCAAGCTGTTTGAGGTCGTCGTTGCCATGTTTCGGTAAACCCGTTAACAATGGGGTTTTGTCGTTGAGCAGTTTTCCCAGATGTATGCCTAAGGCGCCGAACTCGGCTTCGTTTCTAAGAGTCGCCTCGACGCTAACTAGGACGGCTGGTTCACGGTTTTCGGGTCGGTGTACGCCGTAGTTCGGGGTTTTTCCGATTAATGCGGCTGCTAGGGCGCTCGGGCTTCCTTCTCGGTTCGTGTGGGCGCCCAAGACCGAGTTTGCGTAGATTACTGCCGAAGACTCTGCCCACGCCAAGTGTGAACCCTGTCGAGGCTGCTTTAGGTAGTAGGGTGTGCATGTTAGAGTTGGGGTTGCGTCCATCTTCTCGTATAGACTAATAATCTGATGTTGCTTTTCACGCTTCTCTTTTGAAAACTTGGTGGGATAGTCTGGGTCGAGGCTTGAGGGGTTAAGCGTCGTCTCCACGTGGGTTTTTCCGGATGTTGTTGCGAGTTCTTCGAGGAATTCGACGGCAGCGTCGCCGATGGTTTTATAGGAGACTCCCGAGAGGTGGGCTGACTCTATCGGGATTAGCCTCGTTGCGCCGAAGAGGTCGCCGAGGCGCGTGAGGATTCGCATGGAAATCTGATTTGCCCAGCCGTGTTCGCCGTCGTACATTCTTTCTTCTTCGGTTGTGAGGTGCATGGGTTTGTCTCCAGAATACTAACCCTCACAGGTTGAAATAGATGTCCCTTTTTGACGCCACTCGGCTGTTATTCTTTAGTTTTTGACTGTCTTTCCCGTTTCACGATTTGTCTGGCCGCAATTATGCCTGAAACCGAGGCTTGAACGAGTCCTCGTGTTAGCCCTGCTCCATCCCCGATGGTGAACAGGTTATGAATCGGCGTCTCTAAACATTCATTCAGCGCCAACCTCGAAGAGTAGAACTTCACTTCCACCCCGTACAACAGCGTATCCCCCGAATGCAGTCCCGGCGCAATCTTGTCTAAAGCCTCCAGCATCTCGCGGATATCCGCCAAGTATCGATAGGGCAAGACAAAGCTCAGGTCTCCCGGGGTGGCACTCTTCAGCGTGGGCTTCACTGTGCTACGGGCAATTCGTTCCTCGGTCGACCGCCGACCCGCCTCCAAATCTCCCAAACGTTGAACGATAACTCCTCCACTCAGCAGGTTAGTCAACCTTGCGATGTACTTTCCGTAGGCAATGGGCTCCTTGAACGGCTCTGTGAAAGACGTGCTCACGAGGATGGCGAAGTTGGTGTTGTTGGTCTTACGTTCAGCATAGCTCTGTCCGTTAACTGTCAAGACACCATCGTAAGACTCTGTGATGACCTCGCCGTACGGGGCAACGCAGAACGTTCTAACGACATCGTCGAAAAACTTCGAATAGTAAACGAGCTTTGGCTCGTATAAAACTCTCGTCAATTCCTCTAAAACTGCAGCTTGGACCTCAACCCGAACACCCACGTCAACTGGGTTGTTCAACGTCTTCAGACCAAGAGCTTGAGCCTCGACCTTCAACCATTCGGCGCCGCTGCGTCCAGGCGCCACGATCACGTAGGTCGCTAAGATTTTCTCGCCATCAACCGTCTCCACGCCCTTGACGCTTCCGTCTCCAACGATTAGCCCTTTCACCTCGGCTCTTGTTCTCATTTTCACTTTGCCGTTCAAAAAGTTCTGCATTTTCCGAAGGGTCTCGGCACACTTTTCGGTTCCCATGTGGCGAACCTTTTGTTGAATAAGCTTTAAGCCTGCCAGAGATGCCTTCCGTTCGATTTCTTCAACGCGGTCCATGTCGGTTCCGTAGACGTTGTTGGGTGCACCGAACCTTGTGTAGAGCCCGTCGACGTAGTCCACCAGTTTTTGAAGCTCCTCTTTGTTGACGTATTCGCCGAGCCACCCCCCAACCTCTGTGGAGAGTGTTAGTTTTCCGTCGCTGAAAGCGCCTGCGCCTCCCCATCCGTGGAGGACGTTGCATGGGTCGCAGTTGAGGCATCCGAGTCCTCGGCTTGCGGGGCATTTGCGTTTGTCGATGTCTGCGCCTTTGTCGAGAATTAGGATGTTGAGGGAGGTGTTTTGGACGAGTTCTATGGCGGAGAAGATGCCAGCCGGTCCTGCACCCACGATTATGACGTCGTATTTCAAGAGGCGTCCACCAGAGCCTTACAGAGAAAGTTCTAACTGCCATATATCTTTAGCGTCTCACAAATTCATCAACGACGCAGCCCGTCCACTCACAAGGCTAGGCATTCTACTCTAGTCTTAATGGCTTCTGAAAAAAGTGGCAATGTCTCCCGCACAATGCAGTAACCAAATTCTTACATTAGCTCGTACAACTGCTACAGTTTAGAAACTCCCATGGAGACTGGCAAACTCCTTCATTTATATTTTTGAAACGCTATTAGACATCGGTAGTCAAGATGGAAGTAATTTTCTGTAATGCGAACAAGTCTGATTTGGAGGAACTCTGCAGAATTTATGAAAAACCCTATGGTGGGTATGAGATTGCAAGAAAGTTTGTTGAGATGTATCTTGACCATTACTTTGTAAAACTAGTCAAAAGCGAGGGAAAAATCATAGGACGTTTAGTCTGGTTCGCAAGAGAAGACCCAAAACTAGGTTGGGCGGAAATCTTGGACATACGGATTAAAGACGAGTATCAAAGGCGAGGGCTTGGGTTTAGGCTAATGCAAGAATCCATCATGGACATCAAAACGCATTATGAGTCGCTGAAACATAAAGCCAGATGCATAATACTCTTCACGAGCGAAAAGAACTTGCCAGCAAGAAAACTCTATGAAAAAGTCGGGTTCAATAAAGTGGGCTATGGAGGTTACGTCTCAGAAGAAGGCACACCAGAACTCTTATACGCACTTAATTTCTAAACCTTGTGCAAATAATGGTCTTTTTTCTGTTCTAGTCTTTTATGGCTTCCAGTAGGCTCATCACGTTCCAAAGCTTCACGCGAGTATAAGGCGGCATGTTTGGGTCTTGAAGAACATCGTCGAGAATAGAAACCACGTTCGAAGCCCTCACCGCCGCAGTCAGCCCCCCAGCTTGAAGCGCATCCATCGAATCCTTAGCAGCCCGCCTAATGTTACGCGGAGTCGTCGTATCCTCCGAAATCTGGCCAAGCACCACCAATGCCTGACCCATCCGTTCTTCGTATTCTTTCACCTTCTTCTTACTCACCATAAGCCAAGCCCCCATTAGGCAGAACTGAGAGCAAGCCTCAAATTATCTAGAAGCAATAATATAAGCCTTTGAGGTTTTAAGCTTGTCTAAGAAGAAACCCAAAGACCTCCAACATATGGCAGACTTGCTAAAACAGGGCGCCACCCTCACAGAACTCGCCTGCCCAGCATGCGCTTCCCCCCTCTTCAGGTTCAAGAGCGGAGAGCTATGGTGCGCCAAATGCGAAAAACGCGTCGTCGTAGTAAAAGAAGGCGAAGACGCACAAAAAGCAACGGGTCAAACACAGCTAACGGCTCTGGAAAGCACGATACTAGCCAAGATACAAGCGGTGGAGAAGAAACTCAGAGAAGAAGAAAACGCCGAAGAACTTCAGAAGCTCAACGCCGTCTTAGCCTCTCTCCTAGAAAACCTCGAAAAACTGAAAAAAATGAAAGCCTAGAAGGAACTCAAACATGCTGGGACGCTACGAAAACTTTCCAGAAACCATCCACGGCGCCGCCAGCTTCACGTACAAAGCTCCAGCGAAGACTGTTCAACGGGCGATTTTGTCAACCCTCCTCAACCTGAGCCGCAAAAAATGCAGCCTCCAAGAAATCGCCCATTCTTCGCCCAAGCATTGCGAGGTAGACTTCGAGTTCGGCGTCGGAGAAGGCACCACCTTCACTTTCCTCGACGAAAAGGAACAGGGAAGACTGGGTAGTGAGGTGGAGAGGAAGACGTTGACGTTTCTGGATTTTCTATGCGTCCTCCAATACCACGTCGTCGACGGGGTGGGGAAGCGTTCTCCGCTGAAGTTTGACTACTATTTTTTACGTTTCGAATTCATTAGTAAGAGTTTCATGGAGTTTTTGATTTCTCATGAGCGAGGACCGCGGCGCGTGCATGTGGAAGATTTGATGGATTTCTTGACTGCACATGTAAAGAGAGAGTTGGCTGAGCAACACGCTGTCTCCCTTCAGCTCGAAAACAAGCGCACAGTCTAGTGCTTTTCGAGGAATTTCAGAACCATGTTTTCGATGGTTTTGGCTACTGCTTTTATGGAAGCGTTTCCGTCAACTAATACTAGCTGCTTATCCTTCACCAGTTTCAAGTAGGCTTTCCTAACCTTCTCTTGGGTCTGCAGCGTCTCCATGACTGATTTTTTTCGTTTTATGCGGTTGATTACGACGTCCGGGGGGACGTCGATGTACATCGCCAAGTCTGGTTTGACGGCGTGTTTGTTGATTTCCCCTATCCATTCGGCGTCGAGGTTGGATGCTCCTTGATAAGCGATGGAGGAGTAGACGTAGCGGTCGCACACGACGATTTTCCCTTCCTTTAAGAGTGGTTCTACCTCGTTTTCAAGGTGGTCTACGCGGTCGGCTGCGAAGAGCACCGCTTCCACGACCGTTGGAACACGGTTATTTCCCCGAAGTATGTGGTTTCTTATTATCTTGCCGTAGATGCCGTTGCTGGGTTCGGTGGTGTAGACCGCATCGTACCCCTTCCTCCTCAGAGTCTCTACGAGGAAGCGTGCTTGAGTGGTCTTTCCGCTGCCGTCGATTCCCTCAACGCATATGAACAAGCCCCTTCGCTTCGACGCTACCACTCGTATTCGCCCTTCTTTGCCTAACATCTATACTAGTGCATATGGAGTTGCTTTTTATATCTCGATGGCTATTATGCATCGGTCCTTGCCCATGGTTCGTGTCTGAAGAACATCGTAGACGGCTCCCGGGTTGAGAGCATGCGCTATGCCCTTTTCTGCTTGACCGATGGCAACACATAGTTTGGGTACGAAATATTTCTTCCAAGCACACTGATAACAATGATAAACGATTTTTTTCTTACTTTTTTCAGCCACAGTTGCCTTCACGCCAAAAACCTTGTGGTCGATTTCCATGGCAAAAGCTATGTCTTCAATCTTGTTTCCAAGCTGAAAATCTTCCCTTAAAGTCTCCCCAAAATCCAATCCAACTCGATAGGCTGCGTCAGCCAAAGCGTTAGTCGAAGAATTGCTGCTGCCTTTCTCAAGCTCATCGTATATTGCCCTGTAGAGTTTTCCAACGCCCTTTAGAACGAGTTTCCATCTCTGTGAGGGGGGAATGTATCTTTTGGCTAAGTGTTTCTTTAGGTTCAAATAAGTTCACAACCTTGTGTCGATAGAAGCACATAAATAGCTTGTGCAGTTGGTGCACGAAATTGTCTGTTTCGTTGAATGCTTGGGAAACACACCCTTATATAATGAGGGCTAAAAATAAATTGGAGCACTGATTGACATGAGTCAACGTTGGGGCGAGATAAAAGACCCGGTTCATGGCTACATCTACATTAACAAGACAGAGAAGGACATCGTCGACTCTTTTCCCATGCAACGCCTTCACCGACTTCGTCAACTAGCAGGCGCAGAATACGTTTACCCGGGCGCCAACCACACCCGCTTCGAACACTCCATAGGCACAATGTACCTAGCCCAGCGACTAACGGAAAACTCCAACCTTTCCCAATACTTGTCGAAAGAAGAGGCTCAGATGATTCGCTTCGCCGCCCTTCTCCACGACGTTGGGCATGGGCCTTTCTCCCACGTTTTTGAGCATTTACTGGAGAAGTTCCTCGACAAGACCCACGAAGAAATGACAGTCTGGGTCGTAAAAGAATCTGAGTTAGGCGGCATCTTGGAGAAGTCGGGGTACGATGCAGAGGCTGTGGCTAAGCTTGCAACGGGCTCGCTGTGTCGTCGAGGAAAAATGTTCATGGATCAAGTCATCCAAAGCGCCGTTGACGTGGACAAGCTGGACTTCATCGTCCGAGACACGTACCACACGGGCGCAGAGTACGGCAACGTAGACGTCTTCCGACTAATTCACATGCTTGACGTCTTAGATGAGAGCCTGGCGGTCGACTCGGGCGCCCTTTCCGCCCTCGAATCTTTCATCCTTGCTCGCATAGAATCCTTCAAGAGCATCTACTTCCACCGAGTCAGCCGCGCCGCCCAGATAATGCTCGCTATGGCTATGGAAAAAGCAAAGGACGACATAGGACTGGTGAGCTTCAAATCGCCCGACGAATACTTGGCCTTCAACGACTACACGGTTTGGACGATGCTGAAGCTCTGCGAAAAATCCCGAAAAATCATGGAAAACCTCGAAAGACGGCGGCTACTTAAATGCGCCTACGACCAAACCTTTCACGTTAAAGACCAAACAATCTCGAAGCTTTTCAGCACCGAGGAAATCCGCAACGAGATGCGCGATAAAATCGCCGAGAAAGCAGACGTAAACCCGCAGTTCGTTGTCATAGACGTGCCTACGCTGCCCTCGGTGCCCTATCATCACTCAGCCCTCTTGGAGCCCATGGAGATTCCCATATTCCACAAAACAAAGGATGGAGAGAAGGTTCCTCAACGCCTCAGCGAGATCTCAAGAATCTTCGAAGCTCTGAGGGGGTTCATTAACGTCATACGTGTCTACACGGAAGAAAAACATCGCCCACAAGTTAGCGAAGCGGCGACGAAAGTGTTGGGCGAGCTTCCCTACTCGGCGAGAATATCCTATTGAGGAGGCAGAAACCCTTGAATGCGCATGTGCTTAAGGGAAGAACGATCGTTTCGGGACGCTGCAGAGGAAAAGCACTGGTGACGAAAAAGCCAATAAGCTTCTTGGGAGGCGTAGACCCAAACACTGGAGTCATTGTCGAAAAAAAACATGACTTGGAAGGAAAGAAGCTGAAGGATGCAATTTTATGCTTTCCCCACGGGCATGGCTCAACCGTGGGCAGCTATGTCCTCTACGCTTTAGCGAAGAAGAACTTGGCGCCGAAGGCAATCGTGAATCAAACAGCCGACCCAGTCGTCGTGGTAGGCGCCATAATTGCGGAGATTCCCATGATAGATCAGGTAGACATCAGCCAGATTAGAACGGGCGATGAAGTTGAGGTTGACGGCGAAAATGGAACAGTTTCAAGATTCTTTCAGCACAGTCCTCAAGAGAAGAAATAGGGTAGATACCGTATGCTTGCAAACTACGACATAGACACTGTGGGTTTGTAAGGCACACGAATGAAACTTGTTCTACTTGACAGTCACGCTTTGAATTTCTCTTGCCCATGTCTCATTGAAGTATTTTCTGATTTGCTCTATGCCCTTCAGCTTAGAACCGTCATCCAAGACCAAGGTAGGTGTCCTGTTTATTCCAGTTATCCTGGCTCGCAGTCTTGTCTTAAGTGGGCATCCAGATAGGTCAACCAAGCTGAAGGAGAGACCCTTCTGCTCGAGGCATTCTACTGCTTCTCTGTCCTCCGCAGAAAAACTCTCTGCAACTCCTTTGCTGCGGTACCCAGCGCTGCACCAGTGTCCCCAGTTGGGCATCGTGTACTCCACCAAATCCACTTTCTCAGACTTGACGTATAACTGCAAAAATGACTCCCCAAAGAATTATCCATGCACTGTAATATTTAAGCTCTGACCATTTATGACAGAATCACCCAAAAGTCTGGGGAATAGATTCAAAATTCATAACACTTACCTTCATGACGCAGAACTAGAACAGTCGAGAGAACATGGGCTTCTTAGGCGATTTTGCAAAAATCATCCTGTACCTGACAGTCGCCAGCTGGATACTCACCATAATAATGCTCTTCGTGACGGGACAAACAGGGCTGGCAACTCTACTCCTCGTCGGCTTCATCATCCCCCTCTCCATGGTAGCCTACGAATACATAAAGAATAGAAAAAAAGCAAACTAGCTCTCGCTAAGCCCCCTTCATGTTCGTAGCCTATTAGGACGGTCTAGACTAGGCGCAGAGCAAACACACCGAAACCTTTTCACAAACCCTCGAGTAAAAACACTAGCTGAGGCGCCCCTCAATTGCGGCAAAACGAGAAAATCGCCCTAGAATCACTCAAAAAAGAAGAATACAGACGGATCATCTGCTATCCCACGTGCGAAGACGAAGACTTCAAACACCGCCTCAAGGAAATGAAAGAACTAGGAGTCGGAGCGATAGAATTCACTGGGCAAAAACAAGTTTACAGCACGCCTGTTCTGGGCAAAGGCTGCGTGGGCATAGTGGTCACAGCCTACAGAAAAGGCGAAAAAGTCGCCCTGAAGATTCGAAGAACAGACGCAGACAGAACAGCAATGAAACACGAAGCTCAGATGCTTAAAAGAGCAAACAAAATTAACGTCGGACCTCGCTTCCTCGGAGTTACAAAAGACTTCCTACTGATGGAATACGTCGAAGGCGCTCTGCTTCCAGAATGGATAAAAACGTTGAAAGCTAAAGAGATGAGAAAGAAACTTCGTTATGTCCTGCGTTTGCTCTTGGAACAAGCTTGGAGACTGGACGAAGCAGGACTGGACCATGGGGAACTCAGCCACGCACCTAAACACATAATCATCAAACCCAACTACGCGCCTAGCATCGTGGACTTCGAGACTGCAAGCACCTCCAGGCACGTTGCCAACGTTACTTCTCTTTCTCAATACCTCTACATAGGGAGTCCCATCGCCAAAACAATCCAAAGACACCTCGGCGACGTCAACAGAGACAACCTACTGAAAGCCTTAAGAGCTTATAAGAAGGACAGGAACAGAAAAAACTTCGAAGCCATCCTCGCTGAAGGAGGATTAACCTAAACTTGACCGAAAGACATTTTTAACGACAATCAGAGGATAATAAGGTGCTTCGATTTGAATTTTAAGCAGAAGATGGAGCAAACCGCAAAGAAAACAAACTCCAACATCGTTCTGGCTTTAGATCTACCCCCAGACAAGCCTAAAACGTTGTTCCTCAAAGCAAAAGAAATCTTAGAAGCGGTAGACCACCACATCTGTGCAGTCAAATTTAACCATCACCTGATTCTACCGTTAGGACTGTTCGGCGACGTACAAGGACTGCTGAGCCACGCGAGGAGTCGCGGGTTGCCCGCGATCATGGACTGCAAAATCAACGACATTGGAAACACAAACCGAATAATAACTGAGCATTACCTAGAGGCGGGTTTCGACGCTGTAATCGCAAACCCCTTCGTCGGCTGGGAAGAGGGCATGCAGCCAGTCTTCGAAACGGCGAAGCAGATGAACCGAGGCGTGATACTGCTTGTCTACATGAGCCACAAGGGAGCTTGGGAAGGCTACGGACAAAAAGTTTTCAACGAAAAAACCCGCAAGACGGTTTCTCAGTATGAGGTCTTCGCCCAGAAAGCACTGAAATGGGATGCAGACGGCGTTGTTGTCGGTGCCACCTACCCCGAGAAGATAAGAGAGGTCCACTCTATCCTAGGAGGAAAAGTGCCCATCTACTCGCCAGGCATAGGTGCCCAGGGCGGGGCAATAGAGGAAGCTGCTAGAAGCGGGGCAGAGTATTTGATTGTGGGCAGGGAGATCACGCTTGCTGAAAACCCGTCAAAAGTCGCTGAAAGTTTAAAGATTGCATCTCAGAAGAGCCTCGAGAGAGCAAAGCGGCAACGTCGCATGTCACGTTAGGGTCTTTCTTCGCGTACCCAGAGTTCTTTTCTCAACAAATCCCTGACCGCTGAACGGATGGCAGAGCTTCGGCTGGGATACATGTTGGCTCTGACAAGCTCATCCAGCCCTTCCAAATAAGCTTCGGGTAACAAAACTGTGACCAGTTTCACCAAGACCACCTGACATGTTATGTACATGTTATGTGACAATATAGAATTTGCGCTTGATTGCGCATTCTCTTCGGGGATTCTGCTTGGTCTTCTCTGCTTACTCTTCTAAAACAACGTGTCTTCGGTTGAAGGTGTGTTTTCTTCATACCAGCGCTACTTTGGAAATTCGTTTGAGCACTCTGAGAGCGATCATCGTAATCCACTTGCTCGGCTTTCCCTTGGTTTCCAAGTTAGTTTGCATTCTTCCCGCTGGAGTGCTCTCGAGCGTCCATGTCCCATCCTTCAAGCGTTTCTGCAACAAAACCTCGACAGCGTCGTCTAAACGCTCATCGGAAACGTAGCCCAGCTTAGTTAGGACATCCACCCCCCGGAGTATGTTGTATCCGTAATACCATGGAAACCCGAGCTGCAGCCAATACTTGTTGATTATTTTGTAATCATGGTGGTCAGCTTTAAAGAGACGATGCATCAGAAGAAATTCTGCCCCTCTTTCTATCGTTTGCTTCATATCCCTTGTCCATTCTACTCTTGGAACTTCGCTGAAGGCTTCTAGGGGGCAGATTGTTCCGTAAAAGCATCCATGAGTGTCTCGGATGTGTGCTTTCCAGTAGGGGCAGAGCCAGCCGCCGTCTACATTCTGAACGTCGATGAACCATTGCAACGCTCTCTTCACTCGCGCGTCGTTTCCATAGCCTATTCTAATCAACGCTACAACCATGTTCCCCGTCAAACAGGAGTACTGGTGCTCGTGAACATTTGCAGAAGCCCATTCGGCTGGTGGGGGCAGTTTCTTCCCTTTCTTCTGCAGCAAATCATATCCCTTCAATACCCCCTTCAGAGTGTGACTTGAGAAACCGCCCTCTTCTAACTGAAACTGGAAAATAAACTCGCAAGCTCTTCTAACCCTGTCGTTGCTTCTATCCATTCCCAACTGCGCGAGCGTCATTATCTGCCAATAAGAAGATTTGTACTTGGGATGGTAGGGGCTGTATGGTTCTTCCCAGTAGCCTTTCGAGTGTTGTTTGGCAAGGATTTTGGCTATGGGTCGAGAGTTTGAAATAGCTGCTTTCGTAGCGATTACCTGTGGTTTTTCCTCTCCCTTATCTAATAGGTCTCGGAGGGTGAAGTAACGAACCGAGGGGTTTGACTCCTCAAGCAGCCATTCCAAAGGGCTTTCTTTCAGAGTCTGTTGCCAGTTCAAACCTTTCATAAAACCCCTGTTCTCGTTTTTCAGTGATGCGTGTGCTCTGCTTTGCCGCTGCTGATGCTCAACTTTAGTTCCAATTCTCCAATCATGTGCAAGTAGTATTCGTGTTTGCCTTCGCCGATTACTTCCTTCTCAATCTTATCAAACTTCTCAAGAAGCTCAGTGTTATCGGAAGGGGAGAGAACTCGGTTACCCAAGGGGTAGAGAATGTTGTCTTCCTTGTAGATGCGCTGGTCCAAGAGTTCAGCGTACCCCCGAGCGTTCTCTATAATGGCGTTCTTTGCTGCGTTGTCGCCTCTTCCATACTTTGCCACAGCCTCAGCCAAACCCCGCACATAACTGCGTGCCCGCTCGTGCTCCATAAGCATGACGGCGATGGGTCCTCCCCTGGTGGGATGCCCCTCTCGGCCATACGTGGAAACAGCGTGTCTTGTTCCTTTCTATGATGGCAACGGTCAGCGAAAACTTGTATGAAGTCCACAGCCTTTTTAAAAACGTCGACGGAAACGTCTTCGCCTCGTTCCAGCTTGCCAGAAGCTACGTTTAAAATCTTTATCATCCGCAAAATGACCTGATGCTCGCTCATTAAATTCTCCGTGGCAGATAAGTCTCAAACATCCTTCAGCCTCTTTAATATGCAAGTTGTTGTTTGAGAGTTTTTCGGTGGATAGCCTTAAACTATCTCTTGCCTAACTTGGTGCAGTTCCTTGAAGAGACGGGGGACAACTTTGCTGATGTCTTCTAGGTACAGGGCTGAATTTTTTATTCGCATCTGGATTAAACCAGCAGCCAGCAGTCCATAGCCTAAAACGTCGCTGACTATGGGTTCTGGGAAGGCTAGGCATGCGATACCGATTTTGAACAGGCTGTTTCGCTTATTTTCTTTGAAAAGGCGCTTGAGGGAGCATAGAGTTTCCCCGTTTTCTCTAGCATTTAGTATCGCCATGTTTTCTTTCCAGTCATCTCCTAGCTCCCGCAACATGTCGACTCTTTTCTGCAGCTCTTCTGCTTCTCCCAACCGTCTCCTCAACCATCTTTTTATAAGCCTCTAGAGCCTCTGAGAACAAAAATCTTGGCATACAAAAACGATGGTCTCAAAAACCCTTTTCTGTCTGTCACACGGCGAATATAATCAGCAACGTTATCAAAAAGACAACTTCTACCTGTGGTTTTTGAGAGGTATGTAGAAAAATCTTCGCAGCAGGCTTAAATCCTCATGTTTGAGCAGATGGGGTGAGTATTTTACTTTGCTTTTGCGAAGGAGTTGTTTAGGCTTCGTGCAGGAAAGTGTATGCGCGCGCATGGAAGAACTAATTAGGTAGATTAAATTCTAATCCCAAACCCAAACTATCCCTATCCCTAACTAACTCTCTCTCAACAAAAAAACAAAAATAAAAAAAACACACACGCACATTAAATAACTCCATATGAAACGACATGGAAGGATTTCGGGGAGGGCTAAGGCGGAGCGGAAGCAAAGCGCATAGATAGAGACATAAAATTAAAATGTCTTTTAAACCTCTTTTAGTATGGGATGGATATGACCGATGAGAGAACTAGGCTGATTAAAATAAAGGCTGAGCCAAAGGAAGTCTATGATATACTTAAAGGGAAATCAGATTTCGGTGATGGGGTTTTCTCTAAATTTCAAATGGCAGGAGACTCTGGTTTCGGATTAATTGTAAATGAGAAATACGGAGGTTGGAGGGTAAACTCGGATGTAGCTGTGATTATCCTGATTATGGGTGAGAAAGACAGCTCGGAAATCTTCATAACGACCGCGGGGGAGCTTATGGTCCTGCCCGTTTTGACGTGGGAATTCATAAAAAACTCCTAAATGAAACCGAAAAAACTCTACTTAAAATATTTCCTTAAGATATTTCCAAAACAATAGCTTGATAACAATTATTTGACCAATAAACTAGATAACGACTTGATACATACTATGCATAACTCATTATCAATTTTAATCCCAAACCCAAACATAACGCACGCGCGCTCCATTATGGAAAACATTGATTAGAATTTGAATTCCTTTTCGATTTCTTGTATTGGCATTCCCATTGCTTTTCTTGATGCTTTTTCCTGTTGGGTTGGTTGGATTAATTTTTTATAGCTTGTCAAATGTCTATTGTATTTCGAGAGTATTGCCTTTGTCTAACTACGCATATATCCTTCTTACAAAGGAAGAGTGGTGGAACCGCAGAGTCGACCAGAGTCGTGCAGGAAAGGAAGTTCAGGCTTTTGTGCGCAAGAACGCTTCAGGCCCCAAGAGCACGACACTGCTACTTTTCTACGTCAGCCATCCCATCCGAGAGATTCGCGGCGTTGGCGAATTCAATGAACGCATCGTGGGAGAAATTGAAAAATTGTGGAGTGCACACAGTGGAGAGACGGTTTTTGAATCCCATGATGAATACGAAGATTTTTTGCAGGGACGGACAAAAGCTACTTTCATAAGGTTCAGAAATCTCAGGGAACTCAACCCACCTATCCCAATTAAGAAAGTGCTCCAAGTCTTGGGTGTTTCTAGGCTTCCGCGGAATGGCAAATATTTAAGCAAAGAAACCGTAAACATGCTGATGTGAGGCTGTTACTAATGAAGACTTTTAATCCTGAAGAATTCGTCAAGAATCAAACGACGGAGATAAGGAAACTTGTTGGAAGCGAACGTGCGTTAGTCGCCGTTTCAGGTGGTGTCGACAGCATCACCAGTGCCGTTCTGACTTTCAGGACTATAGGTAACAACCTCTTATGTGTGATGTTGGACGACGCCTTCATGAGGGAAGGTGAACCTCAACGAATCGCCCACCTCGTATCCCAACCGTCTATAAACCTACCCATGAAAGTATTGGACGTTCAAGAGAGATTCCTGAAAGCAATGGAAGGATTGCAGGATGCAGAGGAAAAGCGGAAGATGTTCCGTGAAACCTTCTACAAAGTCCTAGGCGAAACTGCGAAGAAAGAAGAATGCAAAGTGCTCGTTCAGGGCACTATTAAAGCAGATGTGGTAGAAACAACAGGGGGCGTGAAGACACAACACAACGTTCTCGAGCAGATGGGCATAGACACTGTTGAATGTTACGGGTTTAAAGTGGTCGAACCCCTCGTTTCGCTTTATAAAGAGCAAGTTCGGATGGTAGCACGCCATCTTGGGATTCCCGCAGAGATTGCCGAGCGTCAGCCCTTTCCAGGTCCAGGCTTGTCAGTTCGAGTCGTGGGCGAGATTAAGAAGGACAAGTTGGATTCAGAAAAGAAGGCAACGGCGATTGTTGAAGAAAAATTTGCAGAGCACAAGCCAAGCCAGTATTTCGCCGCGATAATTGACAACAAAACAGTTCCAAACCCGAAAAGCATGCACATTCAAGAGGTTGTCGCCCGCTTCCTTAACGTTCCTTCAAGGCACGTTTCTGTCAAAGTTTTCGAAGCAAAGGCTACGGGCATGGAGGGGAACAAAAGAAGGTATGGCGGGATTGTTGCCTTGAAAGTCCAGACCATGGAGGGAGGGCTTCATAACCCCTCTCTGTCCAGCCTCGTTGCTCTCCAAGCTAAGGTCACTAGAGAGGACCCGTATTTTACGCGGATACTGTATACGATAAAGGAGGTTGCCCCAGAGAAGCCTTACGTCATCGTTTTGAGAGCTATTCAAACACACGACTTTCTCACAGCAGGGGTGTCTAAGATTCCGTGGGCAACGTTGAATGAAACGGCAGACATGACTTTGAAGGCTTGTTCAAATGTTTCCGCGGTATGCTATGATGTGACGCCAAAGCCTCCTGCAACCGTTGAGATGGAATAGTGCAGAAACGCATAAAACCCGATGCCCACGATAGTAGAATGGTGAGGCATCAAATTGGTGCTCGTTAGAGTTCAACGCATCGAGTCAATCCGCGACCCAGAAGGAACTCTGGGAAAGCGCATAGAGTTGGTGGAAGAACGCAAAATCCCACGCTTCGCAATTCAACCAGCCACCGAAGAGGCTAGGATGGTGCAGAGCGTAGTTCAAGCCTTACAACAGCAACTTCCCACGCATTCAGTGCAAACGGGTTTTAACCTGCCAAAGATAATTCTCTTCTTGACCGAGCAAGAATACGACCAACTAAGCATAAAATTCGACGTGAACCAAGTCTACGAAATCGAGCTTTCCAACCAGAGCATAAAGTTCGGCAAAGCACACTAGGCGGAGACGCATACTTCCTCTCTAATCGTCCGTAAGCTCGAATGTCGAGGGTGGAAAGAAAGCACGAACATCATGTTTCTAATGGCGTGGTAGACGTCTTCTTCCTTCCAGCCTTTGCCCCAATCGCAATAAACGGGAATCTCATCGCCCGCATCGCTCTTGTAGTAAACGTAGATGGAGAGCAGCTTCCTTCTGGGAGAAAGCTCTGCTTCGAGGTTTAGGGAGCTGGCAACTTTTGCGACGGCTGAACCAACGATTTTTAGGCGTTCAGAACTCGGCGTGTTAGAGGCGTATATCATGAATTTTCCGTGGTTTTCCAGCATATGGACTCACGTAGAAAGATTCCTGTCTGAGCAGTTTTTAAGGGACACGGAGTAACGTCATTGGGCAGAGTGGAGAGAGGTCGGTGAAACTGTTTACGCAAATAGGAAAAAAATATTCTTTCTTCTACTTTACATTTAAGCGCAAGAGGGTTTTGGGTGAGGGTTAGAGCGCACGTGTTCATTATCGGAAGGGTTCAAGGCGTCTTTTTCCGGTCGGAAACACGTCGAGAAGCCCGAAGATACAGTGTGACAGGCTGGGTTAGAAACCTTCCAGACGGAAGAGTTGAAGCTGTCTTCGAAGGAGAAAAGGAAGGTGTTGAGAAGCTGATTGAGTTTTGTAAGAGGGGTCCTCCGGGAGCAAGGGTGACGAAGACTGAAGTCGTTGAAGAGGCTTACGCTGGAGAGTTTAGCGATTTCCAGATAACTTGGTAACCCAACGAGCCTGATTATTTTGGGACTCTGAAGTGAGAGTCTTTTCCGGCGCTGACGTACTCGCCCCCTGCCTCGCGAACAGTAGACGCGATTTTTGCAAAGTTCTCTGAGCCTAGATATTGGCGGGGCGTTATCTTTATGAAGTCTCCTTTGTCTTCGAAAATGAGCATAGCCTCTAGGTCTTTTGGGAACATCATTCGGACGTCTTCTATTCTCTTTCCCGTTGGTTTAGGTGTCGGCATCTTAGGTGCTTCTGGAGGCGCAGCGGTCGGTGCTGCCCGTGGGCTTATGGTTTCGAGCGATCTTGAAATGTCCTGCAGGTCTTCGGAGATTTTGTTTAAAACATCCAGGACTTCGCTCAACCTTCGCAGTATGTCTTCGGTGTTTGGTTTTGTTTCGCTCATCTGCTTTTCCCTTGGCTTGTAACTATCTGTTTTAGTTGCTCATTTATTTTGTCCTCTTCACGTGGCAACGTAATGTAAAAAAGTCTCTTTTGACAATTGGAATTGGTTGTTTGAGGGCGCAAGTTGTTGGAAGTTGATGGAAGCCAAAAAAGCGGCAGCGGCACGATTCTTCGCTTATCGGTGGCCATGGCTGCAATTCTGAAAGAACCCCTCCACATACACAACATACGCCAAAAACGCCCCCAACCTGGCTTGAAACCTCAACATTTAGAAGCGGTGCTAACTGCCGCAAAACTCTGCAATGCTGAAGTGAAGGGAGTTGAACTGGGTTCCAAAGAGCTATGGTTCTCCCCGAACGAAATCGTCGGCGGTAGAGTCGAGGCAGAAATTGCCACCGCTGGAAGCATCCCCATGCTTCTGATTACTGTTCTTCCTATCTGTGCCTTCGGTAAAAGTCCTGCTTACATTCATGTTTCGAAGGGGGGCACGGATGTTTCTCACTCTTCCACGATAAACTATCTTAGCAACATCTTTCTTCCCGTTCTGGGAAAAATGGGGTTGAAGGCTTCTTTGACTGTTCACAAGTATGGCTACTACCCGAGGGGCATGGGCGAAGTCTCAGTTGAAGTCCACCCTAACCCAAAGCTCGCCCCTTTAGACTTGGAGGAATTTGGACTGCTGAAATCAATAGAAGGTGTGTCTGTGTGCACTTTTTTGGCTGACCGAAGAGTCGCCGAACGCCAAGCAGATGCAGCCAGCAACTTTCTGAAGACTCATGGCTATAGGGCGAACATTCGTGTTGTCAACGACTCCTCGAACCCTCTGCAGAAAGGTAGCTCTCTGACGTTGTGGGCAAAGACCGACACTGATGTTCTTCTAGGGGGTGACGCTATCGGCGAACTGAGAAAGCCCAGCGAGACTGTGGGTAGAGAGGCAGCAGAAAACTTGCTGCGAGAGATTGAGGCTAGAGCCACCGTGGACATGCATCTTGCCGACATGCTCATACTCTACATAGCGTTGACCGAAGACGCATCAGTATTCCTCGCACGTTCAATGACTGACCACTTGGAAACCAACATATGGCTTGCACAAGAAATTCTCGGCGTGAAATTTGAGACGAGCAAAGCGGGAAAATTGTACAAAGTGGAGAAAAAGGCGTCTTGACGTTCAAAGCCCGAATCAGAGGAATATACTCCACAGCAATCACTAAGCTGCTATTGGAAAATGGCTTTGAAATAGTCCAACCATCACCGACGATAAGAGAGAGATTAAAACTCGAAGAAAACATGAAGTCGCCGGACATGGATATCTATGATCGGCGCAACAGGCAAGGCATCCACGTAGTAGGAACGGCTGAGTCCTTAGACACATTGAAAGCACCCATGCTGAGGCATCTGGATGATGTGATTTTTAGAAAGCAACCCTTTCTGATAGACGGGGTTTACAAGGGAGTAATAAAAAAAGGTGAAGAAGCCTGGAGTTTTGTTTCCGTCGACTTGGGTTCTTTTGTTGGTAAACTTTCCAGAAGCGAAGTTGACACGGAGAGCCCCAGCATAGTAGTTCAAGTTCAGAAGGAACAAACGTCAACTAAAGAGCCTTGGCTAAGCATAAGAATCAACATTCCCGGCGAACACGCTGTCCTGATACCTGAAGGAAAGATCAAAGTCAGTTTAAAGATTCGCGACATACAGAGAAGAATGGACTTAATCGAGTTGGGAAGGAAGATTGCCCCTCCAGACTGGGGAATTATCTGGAGAACTTCTGCTGAAAGTCAGCCCAAGGATGTTTTGGAAAGCGAAATTCATCGTCTAATAGGGATACGTGACGAGATTTTTAGGAAGGCTAGAGAACAGGATGCGCCTGCGTTGCTGTGGGGAAGCCAACACTACATGAACGTGGAATTTCCGTCTCTTTCTAAAGCTAGACTCGACGAAGTCCGCTCAAGAGTCGCCCCTACTATAGAAGGTCATCATTACTACAAGGCATGTGGAAAAGGGGTTTCTATGGCTCTTGAGATGGCGGAAAAAATGCTCGAAAACAACGTCTCGAACGAGAATGTTAAAAATCTTTTTCATCAGACCGTTGACGCTGAATTTCCCATCGAAGGCTCAGTCGTCAATATTGAGCATGTAAAGCCTGAAGGCAGAGCATACCATCTGGGAAAGGCGAGGATAGAAAAACGCTTCAACGACGAGTTATCTTATTCTCGGGTTTTCAAGACCGAAGGGTTCTACGACGGTCTGGGCACTCCTAAAGAGCCAGGCGACCGAGCAGTCACCGAAGCGAAAATCGGCGGTTGGCATTACACAACACGCTACTTTTCCAAAGACGGCATGTATAAGGGTGCTCACGTCAACCTTAACACTCCTTTAGAACTTTATCCCAGATGGATTCGCTACGTAGACTTAGAGGTAGACGTCTGCGTTCTGCCCGATGGCACGGTTAAGGTAATTGACGAGGATGAGTTGGAAAAAGCAGTTGCAAATGGCTTTGTGGGCGAAAAACTAGCTGCTCTGGTGAAAGGTAAGACGTCGAAAATACTGGAAAACCTCAGAGACCCCTCAATTTAGATAATCTACCACTGAAAAAGGGAAAAAATATAAGAGACGCCGTGTTGCTGAAATTCTCGGGATTAAAAACATGAGTTCTCTCTTAAAGCTCCGAGCTTCCATGGTTGGAACGTTAGCCCTTATCATAGGACTTTCAACACTGTTTTTCACCATCATATTGAGCTTAACCGAAACCTTTAGCTTTACTTGGCTGTTCATCTTCGTGATCGGCTTCAATATTCTGCAGTGGTTAATTGCACCGTACCTTATTGACGCCATCTATCGAGCGCGTCCAGTTTCGCCGTCGGAGAATCCTGAATTGCATGCAACGGTGGGACAGCTAAGCCAGAAGAGTGGCATCAAAATGCCCAAGCTGATGATAGCTCGTATCCCCATACCGAACGCTTTTGCTTACGGCTCTCCCATTGCGGGTAGCAGAGTAGCCGTAACAGAGGGATTATTGAAGACTCTGGACAAGGAAGAAGTTGAAGCAGTCATCGGCCACGAGTTGGGACACTTGAAACACCGCGACGTGCAGGTGATGATGTTCGTCTCCATTCTACCCGCCATATTCTACTACATAGGCTATTCCTTCATCTTTTCTTCGATGTTCGGAAAGAGCCGCAGGGACGACAGCGGCAGCGCAGCGGCAATCATCGGGATAATCAGCATATTCCTCTACTGGATACTAACCTTGTTCACGCTGTACCTTAGCCGTTTGAGGGAGTATTACGCTGACCGCCACAGCGCATCCGTCGTAGAAGATGGACCTAGGAAACTCTCTGAAGGCTTGGCGAAAATAGTTCATGAAAGTGGACGAATGAAGAAACGAATGCCCAAGACGGGACAGCTAAGCTCTTTCAAAGCCCTCTTCATATCCGACCCTGACAGAGCAGCGGCTGACGCGCAGGCGATGGCTCAATTAGGAGTAAGCGACAGAAGGCTGGTTGAAGACGTGTTGCAGAAGAAAGTCACGGGAGTAGATAGGTTTCTGGAGCTGTTCTCCTCGCATCCCAACATCGTGAAAAGGCTGCGGGCTCTTCAAACACTCGCATAACGGAGCAATGCTATTGGCTCAATTTTGAGAATCCTTCGTTCCGAATCAGCGTCTTAACTGTCTCTATGTCCTTGTAGACCACTCTGTCTTCTTTCAAGGCGGGCACTTTTTCTCTTATGAGGTTGTACGCTGTCTTGGTGCCTTTTCCCAGCTTGTCCGCCCCTCTGAATTCAATGCCCTGTGCAGCTGACAAGAGCTCAATGGCGACGATGTATTCAGCGTTCCTCAGAATCTCAGTCGCCTTTCTCGCAGCGATTGGACCCATGCTCACAAAGTCTTCAAAATTAGCTGAAGTTGGGATGGAATCGACACTGGCTGGATGGGCTAACGACTTGTTCTCTGAAGCCAAAGCAGCAGCCGTGTATTGCAGGGTCATGAAGCCACTCTGCAACCCTCGCTTGGCTTTGTCGTGAATCAGGAAGGGTGGAAGACCTCTGCTGAGGCTTTCATCCATCAACTTAGCCGTTCTCCTTTCGGAAAAATTGCCTACTGTTGTTAGCGCGATGGCTAGATAGTCCATGGCGGCAGAGATGGGTTGTCCGTGAAAGTTTCCTCCCGACAAGCACTTTCCCTCCTTTGCGAAGACGAGGGGGTTGTCGGTTGCAGAATTAATCTCCACTTCCACGACATTCTTAACGTGTCTTATTGCGTCGCGAACTGAGCCTAGAACTTGGGGGATACATCTCAAGGAATAGGGGTCTTGCGGATACTTATTCTCCCTCACTGCTTCGTCGCCGAGCTTCGCTAGCTTGCTGCCAGACAGAAGTTCGCGCATGTTTTTGGCGCTTTCCACCTGCCCTTTATGGGGTCTTACGCCGTGAATCTTCTCGTGAAAGGCGTCTATTATTCCGCATAATGCTTCAAGGCTCATGGCTGCGGCAGTTTCGGCGGCCTGCACCAAGTTTTCTGCGTCATAAACGGCGAGGGCGGCAATCGCCGTCATCATTTGGGTGCCGTTGTTCAGGGCAACGCCTTCTTTGAAGTCTAAGGTTATTGGGGGAATGTTGGCTTTTCTCATAGCCTCTTTTCCATTCATTACCGCGCCTTGATATTCTGCTTCGCCTTCTCCAATCATCACCAAGACCATGTGGGAGAGAGGAGCTAAATCGCCGCTGGCGCCTACCGAGCCTTTCTCTGGAATAACGGGATGTACGCCCTTGTTTATCATCTTTACCAGCGCCTCCAGATTTTCGAGTCGTACTCCAGAGTATCCCTTTGCCAGCGTGTTGGCACGCAGAAGCATCAACGCCCGCGTCACTTCTCTGCTCAATGGTTTTCCGATGCCCGAAGAGTGGCTTCGAACTAGGTTTACTTGAAGCTCCTTCAGGTCTTTGGATGGTATGGCGACGTTTCCGAAAGCACCGAAACCAGTCGTCACGCCGTAGATTGTCTTCTTTTCTTTAACGAGGCGCTCTAAGGCTTCTCTTGCTCTTCTGACTTTTTTCTTGGCTTTTTCAGAAATTTTCACGATAGCGTTGTGTCGAGCAACGGCGACTACATCTTTGATGGTGAGGTTTTCTCCGTCAATGACTATTTCTTGCATAATCTTCCTCCCATTCGAGGCAGTTGTCACTCATCCCTTCACATTACTTTAGCATAGGCATCTTTATCCTATTTCGTTTAGCCATCTTCTTTGCTTTCTCGTAGCCAGCGTCCGCATGCCTCACGACGCCTAATCCTGGGTCGGTTGTTAAAACTGTTGTTAAACGTTTTTCCATCTCTTTGGTGCCGTCGGCTACGAGACACATGCCAGCGTGGATGCTGTAGCCTATGCCTACTCCGCCGCCGTGATGAACCGAAACCCAAGTTGCGCCGCCTACGGCGTTGAGCAGAGCGTTCAGTATTGGCCAGTCTGCGATGGCGTCGCTGCCATCCATCATGCCCTCTGTTTCGCGGTTGGGCGAGGCGACGCTTCCGCAGTCGAGATGGTCGCGTCCTATCCACATCGGACCGGAAAGCTCGCCTTTACGCACCATGTCGTTCATTATCTTTCCGATTTTGGCTCTTTCTCCGAAGCCCAGCCAGCAGACGCGGGCGGGCAAGCCCTGAAACTTTACCTCTTTCTTGGCTTTTTGTATCCAGCGGCTTAACTCTTTGTTGTAGGCGAATTCTGTTAGGATTACGTCGTCTAGTTTGAAAATGTCTTCTGGATTGCCTACGAGCGATGTCCAGCGGAAGGGGCCTCTTCCTTCGCAGAACATAGGTCTGATGTAGCGCTGCACGAAGCCCGGATAAGTGAATGCATCTTTAAAGCCTGCGTCAAAAGCCTGTTGCCTCAGGTTGTTGCCGTACTCGAAGGCTACTGCACCCTTCTGCATCATTTTCACCATGGCTTCGACCTGAACTTTCATGCTAGCCTTTGCTTTCTCGACGTATTCTGCTGGTTTCACTTCCCTTAGTTTATCAGCTTCTTCCTTCGAAAGCCCAGCGGGATAGTATCCGTTGAGGGGGTCGTGAGCGGAAGTCTGGTCAGTCACTACGTCGGGTATTATGCCCCTCTTGACGAGTTCAGGATGCACTTCTGCAGCGTTGCCGAGAAGTCCTATGCTCTTGGGCTTTCCTGCCTTTTTGGCGTCCATCGCCATGCTGACTGCGTCGTCGAGGCTGTCAGTCCATGTTTCGAGATACTTATGTCTGAGGCGTCGTTCTACGGCTCTCTTGTCGACCTCTACCACTAAGGCTACCCCCTCATTCATCGTCACTGCGAGAGGTTGTGCACCGCCCATCTCGCCTAAACCTGCGGTTAGAATGAGTCTTCCCCGCAAGCTTCCGCCGAAATGTTCCTTGGCAACGGAGGCCAACGTTTCGTAAGTGCCTTGCAGAATTCCTTGGGTGCCAATGTACGCCCAGGAACCCGCCGTCATCTGACCGAACATGATTAAGCCTTTCTGCTCCAACTCGTAGAAATAATCCCAAGTAGCCCATTTGGGCACTAGCATGGCGTTCACGATTAGGGCTCTTGGCGCCCATTCGTGAGTCTTGAACACTGCCACGGGTTTACCGCTCTGGATGAGCATCGTTTCGTCTGCTTCAAGCTTCTCCAAGGTTTCGACTATTTTGTCGAAGCATTCCCAGTTGCGCGCGGCTTTGCCCGTGCCTCCGTAGACGATGAGATGTTCCGGGTCCTTCGCCACCTCTGGGTCAAGAACGTGGTGTAGCATGCGGTAGATGCCTTCGATCTGCCAATTCCTGCAATGCAGCTCCTTTCCAGTTATACTTTCGATGGATTTGGTCTTAGTCACGTTATTTCACCCTTCTCCCATTTTCAGCAACTAGCTTTCCTTTTTTGAAAACCTTCTCGGCTAGGTTAATACCGTAATGATAGGGGAAATACTTGTGGTTTGGGGCGTCGAAAATGACAATATCTGCCTGTTTGCCCTCTTCAAGACTGCCTATTTCACGAGCACGCTCAACGGAGTGAGCCGCGTTTATCGTCGATGCCGCTAGGGCTTCTTCTGTGGTCATCTTCATCTGAAGCACTGCAATGGTCATCATCATCTGCATGGATTCGCACATGTTTGCCGCGCTCAAGTCTGTGCCCAGTGCCACAGGCAGTCCTCTCTCAATGATTTTTCTGGCTTTTGCATAGACGCCCAAGTAGCAGAAGGGGGTGGTCGGCAAGAAAACGCCGATGGTTCCTCTATTAGCCAAGGCATCAACGTCTTCCATCGGCGTGAATATCAAGTGATCAGCGGAAACAACTCCCAGCTCCGCTCCTAGTTTTGCTCCTCCGCTGTGGACAAGCCAGTCTGCATGGATTCTCAATCTCATGCCATGCTCCCCACCAGCCCTGAGTATTCGTCTAGACTGAACTACGTTGAAGTATCCTTTTTCGCAGAATACGTCGCAGTACTCGGCTAGTTTTCTTCTTGCGATTTCTGGAATCCACTTTTCGACTATTTCGTCTGTCAGCTGGTCAACTCTGTTTTCATATTCGAGCGGGATTCCTTGAGCTAGAAAAGTCGGAATCAACTCGATTGGATGTGTCTTGTTCAGCGTGTCGATTATTTCCAGCTGTCTAATCTCGCCATGGGATGTCATTTCGTATCCGCTTTTTGCTTCTATCGTTGTCGTGCCGTGGATCAGCATCGTATCAAGAATTTGCGTGGTTCGTTTGAGCAGTTCCTCAGTGGTTGTTTCGCCGGTTTTTTTGAGTGTTGTGGGCATTCCTCCTCCTCTGGCCTTGATTTCCAAGTATGGGATGCCTTTCACAGCCATCTGTTCGAGTTCTTCTTCTCTTGA
Organism: uncultured Candidatus Bathyarchaeia archaeon; assembly: GCA_964544285.1. GTDB lineage: Archaea > Thermoproteota > Bathyarchaeia > Bathyarchaeales > SOJC01 > CAYGVX01. The sequence goes on along the minus strand of CAZJAQ010000010.1, from coordinate 2,662 downwards.
ACCAGCGAAAATCAGGTGGACATGGGGGTCGATGAGTCCAGGTGTAACCAGCTTGCCACATGCGTCTATGACGTCGCACCCCTTCTCCAGTTTGCTCAGAACTTGTTCTGTGGTTCCTACAGCAACTATTCTTTCGCCTTTAACTGCGACTGCTCCGTCCTTCACGGTGGCAAGGTTACTCATTTTGTCTCTGGCTTGGGGCTTATCGCTCGTCCCTCTTAGAGTGACTACATTCGCATTAACAATTACGAAGTCGGCTTCTATCGACAAATTTTTCCTTCCTTTGCTATACGTCTAAGTATTTTTTTCTCTCCCACTCATGCACGGCAACGTTGAAGTCTCGCCACTCTTCTCGTTTGAGTTCTAGGAATTTCTCGCTGAACATCTGCCCCAAGGACTCTCGCATATACTTGTCTTTTGAGAATTCTTCCAACGCATCCCCCAAATTTCCAGGAAGTGTTCTTATGCCTTTTTTCAGTCTCTCTTTTTCACCCATCTCGTAGACGTTTTCTTCGACTGGTGATGGTGGCTTGATTCTTCTTTTAATGCCATCCAGTCCAGCAGACAAGATGCCAGCAAACGCCGTGTAGAAATTGCATGATCCGTCAGTAGGTCTATACTCAAGTCTGGTTTTCATTTCTTTTCCAGGCGGAACTCTAATTAGGGCTGTCCGATTATATCTTGCCCATGCAATGTAGACTGGCGCCTCCCAGCCTGGAACAAGTCTCTTGTAAGAGTTAACTGATGGATTTGTTACAGCTGCCAGCGATTTCGCGTGAGCCAGAATGCCACCTATGAAGTTTAAGCCTATTTCACTGAGACCTTGGTTCCCCTCTGGATCATAAAATAGGTTGCGAGTTTTTTCAGCGTTAAGGAGAGCAACGTGGGTGTGAAGCCCAGCTCCAAATTGACCGTGGAAAGGTTTAGGCATAAAGGAAGCGATAAATTCTCTTCTGGCTGCCACTAGTTTCACGAGGAACTTAACTAGGTAAAGAACATCTGCCATGTTCAACGCATTCAAGCCTCTAACCCCCATTTCTAGTTCCAATCCCAGTTCTAGCTCATACTTCCCCGGGGGGACTTCGTGATGGTGCTTTTCAACTAAAATACTCATATCTCTAAGATTCTTCACAATCTCCAGCCTCAAGTCAGCACCAAGATCTGCTGGGGGAGTAGCCAAATACTTTCCTTCGTCGAGCAATTTGATGTCTCCATTCTCCCCTCTTTTGAATAGGAAATACTCCATTTCACTAGATGCATAGCATTTTACAGAAGCCCCTAAGATTTTCTTAACATTGTCCATAACTCTTTTGAGGATGAATCTTGGGTCAAGCTCGAAAGGCTTGTTTGAATCAGGCTCGTACATGCTACAGACTACTCTGGCAACCCTCTGGGAAAAAAGATCTGAAGGTAGTATGGTAAATGTGCCCAAGTCTGGCATCAGCTTCAAATCACTTCTATTGACATCAACCATGCCGATGGATGACCCATCAACGTGTATGCCTCCTTCAGCTATCTTTGGAAAAAGCTCAGAAGGTACCCAAAGAGAGTGTAACATCCCAGAAATACCCGTAAACTGTAATGCTATTTCTTTCACGTTTTCTTTCTGAATCAGTTCTGTTAGGTCGGATATTGTCATTTCTCTGCCTCTCATGATATTTCTCGTTTAGCTTTCTGGGTTAAAAAGGCTGCGAAGGAAGATTTGTCCCTTACCTAAGGTTCCTCCATAGTTTGCCGCGGTTATCTTCAACACTCCGTCGACTCTTGTGGCGTTTTCTATGCTGCTTCTCATCGCTTCTCTAACGTTCTCTAGTCTGAGTCCACTCGCTATGACCTCGTAGACGCATTTGACATTGCTGGATAGTTTGCTTCCTTCGTTTTGAGCCAAGCTTGGGCAGTACGCATCGTTTGTGGTAGCTACCGCATCCTTGTAGTTTTTTCCTCCTACTTTTGTCCCAGATGCTGCGAACTTCCCGACGACGTAGGGAACTTTTCTGATGCCTTCGAGCGCTTGCTCACCGGCTTCGAGTGCTGCTCCATCAGAGTCAGCCAGGATTAGGAACATGCCACCAGCCACGCCTTTTGTGATTCCGAATTTTGTCTCCACGTGGAACCATCCGTCCATTCTGGGTATTCTGAAGACTCTTCTTCCGAAAGCAGTGGTTTCCTCTTCGAACCCGTCGCCGAAGGCTTGTATCATCGTGCCTCTGATGCTCACGAAGTCTTCAGCCATTTCACTTGGCAGGGCATCGAAGACGTTTGTCTTGGGGTAGGGCATGATTCCCTTCCTTATTCTTACAATGAGCCATTGTTCAAGCTGTTCCTGTTTTCTGTCTAGAACTTGTACTATGAAGCCTGGTCTTCCGTCAGGGGCGTCTTTTGGTTGGACTTCGGTCTCTATCGAGGCTTCAGAAGGGGGAATCGTGGCTGACCTGCCGAGACCTTTAGCCTCCAACGCAGATTCCAGCGCCCATTTTCGGTTCACAGATGTCACGAGCATTCTGGCTACGCGCGCTGAGAAGGTTTCGCAAAATGTGTCTTCGACTTCAACTCCGTTGACCCTGAATTCCACCACGGCCATCCCATTTTTCAACGTTCTTAATCGGGTTTTCACTAGAGAGCCTTCAGCACATTAAGGTTTGCTTGCGTCGATTGCTGCTTC
>CAZJAQ010000009.1:0-33020 GCA_964544285.1 uncultured Candidatus Bathyarchaeia archaeon | reverse complement strand
GTTTGGGTGTTATAGGTCGGTGGCTTTGAGGGCTTGCGACAAGTGTGGTGTTCAATTCCTGTTGACAGTCAGTTTTTTAAGGCGACAGCGCCTATCAATCAAGCAGCAAAGGAGATGGTTTGTAATGCCGCGTGATAGAAGAGAAAACTGGATTGGTCTTCTCTCGTTCGGTTTCTTCATCATGCTCTTCGCATTATTTTTCCTCATCGTTCCCAACTACGGCGAAACAGTGGTGAATTTCTTCAAGGATATTAAGGTTCAGGAAGTTTCACCGGGCATTTTCTTACCCGCCCCCGAGCCCAAACCGTACCACAGAGTGATTTACGAAACAGCCATGCAGTTCTCTGTTGTCTTCGGGTTGTTCCAAGTTGGGCTTCTGGCTTTTAGGTTCTACTTGAAATCCTATCTCGGCAAGGTTGCTGAAACAGTCTCGAACATCGTCTTCTGGCTGGGCGCCACGTACATGTTCTACCTCAAGTCGGGCACTTTAGTGTGGTTCCCCTTCGTCGGTGGAATCATAGCCGTCATAGGATTCTCCGTAATCATCCGAAGCCTCATCACGCTGTTGTTCTGGCGAAGAAGCACTGAAGCCTCTGAAGCTTAGGAAGTCCTGCCTCTGCCTTCCTTCCTTGCGATTTCAGTCATACGCCTAATCTGTTCACGCGTAAAATTTTCTTTCGGAAGCTCGGGTAACCCAGCGAACGGCGGAGGTCGAGGAGTGCCAGCCTCATCGACCGCGTAGTATTCGAGGAAAACCCGTTTCTGAAGCTCGTTAATGTACCATTCAACGACAGCAACCATCCGTAAATAATCGTCTGGGTCGGGAAATAGTTCATAGTCTTTCTCCGTGTTCGTCAAGGGCACGCCCATTCGAAACAGTCTCGCATGACACAGCTCATGGCGCACGCTGAAGAGCGTCGCATCCGGGTACAGCATGATTATTGCCCGATTCCGAGAAAGGATGACTATTTCCGCTCGTTGCCCAGCCCCCGACGGCTTCTTGGCGTAACGCACTCTGAACGTGAAATCCTCGATGCCCAACTTGCGTTTTCCGTCCCTTATCGTTTGCAACACTCTAGCCTTCGACAACACGTCAGCTTATTCCCCCAAAGCTTTCAGAGACTGTTTAAACTAGTCATTCTCACAGTTGAAAGCTCTTTCGTATGGAAAATTATTTATTCATATACCTACGTATGAAGAAACGGGATATCAATGGCTAAATGTCCAAAATGCGGAACAGAAGTCTCTAAACCAAGAAAGACTTGGAAGATGGCTGGACGACCAGACAAAAGCGGCAAAAGACTCCAACTTGAAATAGGACTCTTCGACTGCCCAAAAGGCCACGGTGCCTTCCGTAAAACGTTGAGCAAGAAGAAAATCTAAAAAACCGCCATCTTCCCTCCTTTTTTTCTCGTTTTTCTAATCCATATTCTGTTCCTGAAGCAAGATGAAAACGTAAATAATTGAACCCCAAAAACATCAAACGTGGTTGCTGTGAATTCGGACGTGGTAGTTGTCGGCGGTGGTCCAACTGGTTCCTTTTCTGCCCTTCAAGCGGCGAAACTGGGCGTTCAAGTCACCCTCTGCGAAGAACACGACAAAGTGGGAAGCCCCACACACTGCACGGGACACGTAAGCCTCAGCGGCATAAGAAGCTTGAACCTTCATTTACCAAAAAACGTCTTCGAGAACGAGATTAAATCCGCCATCTTCCACTCTCCCTCTGGCTACCGATTCTCAGTCAGGTTTGCCTCCCCAGTAACCTGTGTCGTCAACCGAGAGCTTTTCGACCAGCACCTTTCGAACATGGCTTCAGAAGCGGGCGTCAAGATTCTCAAGAACACTCACGTTGACTCGCTTCTGGTTGAGAAAGGTTCGGTTAGAGGTGTCGCAGTCAAGCAAAGGAAAAAAACCCAAAATCTAGCGTCTAAAGTGGTAATCGACGCCGAAGGAGTAGCTTCAACCCTCTTGAAACGAGCAGGGCTGCCCTCCCTTAACCGCTGTATGATAGTTAACGGGGTGCAAGCAGAAGTTGACAAAATAGAGGGAACAGACGAGGCCACGGTTGAAGTGTTCCTCAGTAGCCGCTTTGCCCCTGGCTTTTTTGCTTGGATAGTTCCACGACGTGACGGTTCAGCTAAGGTTGGATTGGCAACGGCAAGAGGCAGTTCCCGCGATTGCTTTCGCCACTTCGTCCACCACAACCCCGTTGCTCGCCGAAGGCTGAGACGAAGCAAAATCGTCAACCTCGTTTACCACCCCATTTCGCTTGGAGGACCAATTCCCAGAACTTTCTATAATGGGCTGTTGATCGTGGGCGATGCTGCTTCGCAGGTTAAACCCACCACGGGTGGAGGAATCGTCATGGGATTGAAATGCGCGAAGATTGCGGGCAAAGTCGCTGCAGTTGCTGTCCGATACGAGGATTCTTCCGCATTCTTTCTTTCTGAGTATGAGCGTCGATGGAAGAGAGAGATGGGCTTCGACATGATTGCGATGAAACGTTTGAGGCGTATGCTTAACGGGTTCTCAGACAAGCATCTCGACCGACTCATAGCCCTTTGCTCGCTGTTGAAGTTAGATGAAAGCTTGAAAAACGTAAAGGATGTTGACTTTCAGGGCTCTTCGCTGATCCACATGGCAAAGAGTCCAAGAGTCTTGGCGACAGCGTTATATTTCCTGAAGGCTTCGTTCCTCTAAACACGCTTATCAAGGTGATTGGATGGCGCAAGAGGAATTCAAGTACAAGCAGGTAGTCGTGGTGCGAACAGATTTGAAGATGGGCAAGGGTAAGCTTGCAGTGCAGGTGGGGCATGCTGCTGTTTCTGCCGCCGAAGAGGCTAGGAAGAAGCGTCCAGAGTGGTGGGACGCATGGCTGAGGGAAGGACAGTGTAAGGTGGCGGTGAAGGTAAAACGCCTAGCAGAGCTTTTGGAGCTTGAAAGAGAAGCTAGACAGATGAAGCTTCCCCACAGCCTCATCACAGACCGAGGGTTGACTCAACTACCCCCAAACACTGTGACATGCTTAGGCATCGGACCAGCGCCATCAACGCAAATCGACCAAATAACAGGAAAACTGCCGCTTCTGTAAGCAGCAAGGGTTAATCCTTTGAAGGTCACAACCATCGAAAAACAGTTGGGCATCGAAACCTTTGCCACCAAGACTCGTGGCATAGGGGGCGTAATACGACAAACGCCTGAAGACTTCGGGGTTGAAGAAGTTCTTGTCGATGGCTCAAAGGCAGAGTTGGAGCCAAAACTGCCACCTCAAGTAGTTGGGGAAGGGCGATACCTAATCTGCCTGCTTGTCAAACGTGACTGGGACACGCTGCTGGCAGCAAGAAAAATCGCTAAGCAGTTGGGCATCAGCGAGCGGCGAGTGCAGATAGCGGGGATAAAGGACAAGAAAGCCTTCACAGCCCAGCACATCAGCATCGAAAACGTAAGGTTGGAACAACTGAAACGCATACGTGTAGATGGCTTAAACGTGTATCCTCTTCGTTATTCGCCCAACATGATTTTTCCTCACATGCTGTTTGGCAACGTGTTCCACTTGACGGTGAGAGGCATCAGCCACAACGTTACAGTTGTTGAGGAAAGAATAGCCGAAATAGCAGACGAGTTACACGTTCTGGGCGGTGTTCCCAACTTTTTCGGACATCAACGTTTCGGCACCACCCGTCCCATTACGCATTTAGTTGGCAAAGCCTTTGCGCGGAACGATTTGGAAAAGGCGGCGCTGCTGTTCCTCGCCAAATCAAGCTCCCACGAGCATCCCCAATCAAGAGAGGCGAGACAGAAGTTGCTGGAAACTCATGACTTTGAAGAGGCGCTTAACCATTTCCCACGAAGATTGTTGTACGAGAGGCTGATGTTGGCACATTTGGCGAAGAATGGGAAAGACTATGTGGGTGCTTTTAGGAGGCTACCGCAGCGTTTGTGTTGTCTCTTTCTCCAAGCATACCAGTCGCATCTCTTCAACCGTTTCCTCAGTCAGCGTTTGCTACGTGGGATTCCGATTAACGAGCCACAAGTCGGGGACTACGTGGTGAAAACCGACAGCCACGGCTTACCGACCAACAGCTACGTAAAGGCTTCTCTTGAGAACCTTCCAACTCTACGTAAGTCTGTGGGAAGAGGCGAGATGTACGTCGCAATTCCCCTAATTGGTTTCAAGCAGCCCCCTTCAGACGGCATGCAAGGCGAGATAGAAACGTCTATACTCGAAAGCGAGAAGATAGCCCAGAACAATTTCTATGTCTCTTCTATGCCCGAGATGAGCGCGGCGGGCGAGCTTCGAGCTGCTATTACACCCCCAATAAACTTCAACGTAGAAAGACCAACCAAAGACGAGTTAAACCCGAGCAAGAAGAAACTGAGAATGGGGTTTACTCTGCATCGGGGTTGTTACGCAACCGTAGTCTTACGAGAATTCATGAAGCCGCACAACTTGATAAAGGCGGGTTTCTAACTATTTTTGCAGAATGTTGTCAGGGAGGTGGTCGATTCCACCGAATTCTTTAACGGCGATTAGCCTTATTCTCTTCTTTAACTCTGGCTTAATATGGGTGTAAGTCATCTGGTCTGCCCCTCCAATGCTTTCACAGTCATCTTCAACTATGATGTCTGGCATTATCCGCTCTGCAACATCATTGTACTCTTCGCTTTCCCGTTTGAAGAGCAGTTGGCCTTCTGGGAAGCCGTGGCGTTCAAGAACTTTCTTTATCTCCTCAACTTCTTCGAGTTTCGTTCTAGAGGTTAAGTAGAAAATCTCAGCTCCTTGACGTTTCCATGCTTGTAGCTTCTTGGCTGCGTTGCCAACCGGAATGTAAGCTTTCCAATCGTAAAGCGAAGCGTCTTTCCTGTAACGAACCTGTTGCACTATCTCTTCTCTTGTGAGTCCCTTCGCATTTCTGTGCATTATCAAAGTTCCTTCAGTAAAAATCAAAATTTTCATAGCTAAGTAATTTGCACCAAGCTGATATAAGTCATTACAGGTCAAATCGGTTTAGCTTACTTTGCTGTCGACTATGCTGAGTTCGGCACCAGACACGACGTGAACCCACCAGTTCAAGGCTACAAACTTGTCGCCGTAGTACACGATTAGATGTGCTACGCTGTCTACAGCTGCATCCTCGGGCACGTTTCCTTCCCATGTTAGAGTCTTCTTCTCGCTTGGTTTCAGAGTGAGTTCTTTCTCTTCGCCCTTCCAAGTCCAATTGTCGCCTTCGAAGGTCACCGCGACTCTCCACGTGCCCTCGCTTGTGCCCTTGTTCTTGAAAGTAATCGTGACGGTGAAAGATTCGCCAGGTTTCTTGTTTACTGTTCCGCTGCACGTAGTCTCGTATTCCAGCAATGTTGCTTGAGTTGGTCTCAAGAGATAAACGATGCTTAACGTTGCGAGCGCAAGCAGAGTGATGGCTACTACCCCTACGGTTTTCTTCTGCATTCTTCACTGTCTCTCCTTTCTACGAGGAATTGTTCGTTCGCTTTTTCTTATATGTTTAGGGATTTATCTTCTAGAAGAACACGCTCACCAACGACTCAAGGCGTAAGCCGAGTGCGGTCTCTCGGGAACAAAACAACTTCCCTAATGTTACGCTTTCCCGTCAACATCATTAAAACCCTCCCAAAACCCGCCGCCCAGCCCGCATGCGGAGGCAACCCGTAGTCGAAGACCTGCAAGTGATGTTTAAAAGCTTCTGGGTCTAGTCCCTGCTCCTTCAGTCGCCTCATCAAAAAATCTTTAGAGTGAACCCTCGTCCCCCCAGAAGCCAGCTCCATCCACTTCCACATGAAGTCGAACCCCTCGCTTACTTCAGGGTTGTCATCTTTGGGCTGGATGTAGAATGGCTTGGACTTAGTGGGCCAGTCGGTTATGAAGTAAAAGTCAGGGTGAAGCTTGCCCAAAGCTCTGTAGGCAGTCGTGGGTATGTCTTCGCCCCAAGGAACTTTTATCCCTTCCTCGGCTAGTTCATCGAGAATTTCAGTGTAAGTGAGCCGTCTCGTGGGCAACCTCGGAACCTCAATTTCATGCTTTAGAATGGCAAGTTCTTTCTGGCAGCCCATTTTCACGGTTTCGCAAACATGATGCACGACTTGCTCAAGCAGAGTCATAACGTCGTCTTGAGTGGCGAAAGCCTGCTCAACGTCGACAGAGATAAACTCGCTGATGTGATGTCGCGTGTGAGACTCTTCAGCCCTAAAAAAAGGTCCGATTTCAAACACCTTCTCAAAACACAACGTCAACTCCTCCTTATACAGCTGCGGACTCTGAGCCAGGTAGGCTGCTTGGTCAAAATACTCTACAGAAAAGAGAGCAGCTCCACCTTCGGTTGCGGTTGCGATGATTCTCGGCGTGTAAACCTCCATGAAACCCCTTTCTGAAAGAAAACTGCGAAGAGCAGCCAACGTTGTGTGCTGGATACTCCATATTGCACGGTTCTCTTCTAGACAGAGGTCGAGCACTCGAGCGTTTAACCGCGTGTCGATCGTCGCAGGAGTCTTGCCAGTCACGTCGAGGGGAAGTGGATGCTGAGCTAATCCGAGAATCCTAATTTCACTGGGGATTATTTCTAAGCCCCGCTGAGTCATTTCGGTCTTCTTTACCGTGCCTTTTACCCCGATGCAATATTGCAGCTGCAGAGAATCTGCCTTCTCCAAGACTTCCTTGCTCGCTCTCTTCTTTGGAATGGTTATCTGCACTGTTCCTTGGCGGTCTTGGAGGATTACGAATTTGATGGCGCCCAAGTCTCGGATTTCTTGAACCCACCCTAGGACAATGACTTCTTTTCCGTCAAACTCTGGCTTTATGTCGGAGGTGTAGAGTGTTTTTCGCCAGTCGCCCAACGAGTCGAGTTTCACAGTCATATTCGTCTCCTCAGCTTGAGAATTCTACTCTCAGAACCATGTTGCGAACTTTATGGGCAATCTGTTTCATCGCCTTAGTATTCGCCAGAGACGTCCTTCGTCCTCTTCCTCTCAAGATAACCCGAGTCTCAGTAGTTCCGTCTGGAAGCCAAATCGTGTTTATCGTTAGAACGGTTAACGGGGCAAACAAGTCTTCAAGGAATTTTCTGTCGTCTACACCGTGTTCTAAGATGCGGATGGTCTTGCCAGTTTTTTCGCTTATTGCCTTAACAATCTTTCCGCCATAGCCTAAGAGGCGAGCAACGTCTCCCCTTCCGACAATCACTGCGAGAACGCCGTCTGCTTCGACGGCATTGTGAAAATAAACTTCCTGAAGAGGTGGATATTTTTCTTCCAGAGAAAGGAGTAGCTGGGCGATTTCAAGGTAGGCATCGCCGACCTGCCCTGACTTAACCCTTGCTTGACACTTCGAGCATAATATTCCGCTTTTTAGGCAGAAATTGCATAGCTGTGTTTTCACCCTTTTGGTGTCCTCCGAAGCTAAGGAGAGACGCTTCACTCCTAGGCATTTATATTCTGTGGCTTTTTAAGGTGCAGCAGAGCAAATAAATATATTACGGTATCCGAAGCGCCGTGAGTCCTCGTAGCGGTAAGTTTAATATCGTTACTATCGTAAAGCTCTGTCTTGTCTAAAATCAAGATGGAGAAGCTCTTTGATGGAAGAACCCATACTCACGGGGCGACCAGTGCGACTGCTTCGCATGCTCTATGAAAAGGGCAAGCCAATAACAATCTATACCCTACGAGTCAAACAGAACGATTTTGCGGCACAGTTAGGCATAAGCCGTCAAGCCCTGAACGTGCACTTGCGTAAGCTTCGAGACCAAGGTCACATTCGCACGGGTAGAGGCTTCATCGACGTTACCGAGAAGGGCTTAAACCTTCTGGGACTCTCAGCGAACCCAGCTTTCGTCTTTCTCAAAATTTCTCCCCTAAAACGAAAAGAAGCCTATGAAAGAATCTTCCAATTCCCCATTCAACGTGTCTTCCGAGTGGCAGGGGACATGGATGCGATTCTAGTTATCGAGCGGGAAAAGCTCGATGAGGCTTTAAAGGGGTTAGCAAGCGTCGACGGTGTTTTGGATACAAGGACTTATATCGCCATTCAAACGTTAAAATAACCCTCTTCTAAGGAAGTCTCCTTATGAAGCTCTTCGAACATGAAGCAAAAACCATACTCACAAAATACGAAATCCCCACTCCACGAGGAGCATTAGCCACCTCTTCAACCCAAGCAAGAGACGCCGCTTCCCAGCTCCGTGCTCCTTACGCTGTCAAAGCACAGGTGCTCGTAGCCGGGAGAGGCAAGGCTGGCGGAATCCAATTCGCTACCACGTTAGAAGAGGCTGAAAGAGCCGCTGCTAAGATTTTGAACATGAAAATAAAAGGGCTAAAAGTTGGTAGCGTCATGATAGAGGAAAAAATCGAAGTGGAAAAGGAGCTTTACTTCGGAATAACGATTGACCGTTCCTGTCGATGCTACGTAGCAGTCGCCTCCACAGCAGGGGGTATGGATATTGAAGAAGTTGCAGTCAAGACGCCTGAAAAGATAATCAAATCACCCGTCGACCCAGTCTTAGGCTTCCGAGGTTATCACGCAAGACAGATGGCAAGCAACATGGGATACACGGACAAAGCCATGCTCACGCTTGCAACTATCTTTGAAAAGCTCTACAAAGCTGCAATGGATGTCGACGCCGAATTGATTGAGATGAACCCCATCGTTGAAACAGCTGACGGAAGATTCGTTGCCGCAGACGCTCGAATCATAGTCGACGACAACGCCCTCTACCGGCATTCCCAATACAAAGAACGCCTTCTTTCAGAAGACAAAACCGAGCTGACACACGAAGAGATAAGGGCGCAGAAAGCAGGCTTGGCCTACGTGCAACTGGACGGCAACATCGGCATAATGGGCAACGGTGCAGGTCTAGTGATGGCTACCCTAGATGCGGTTCAACTTTACGGCGGCAGACCTGCTAACTTCCTCGACGTGGGCGGAGGAGCCTCGGAGGAACAGATTGCAGCCGCCCTCGACATTCTTCTCACAGACACTAAGGCATCCATAGTCTTCATCAACATCTTAGGCGGCATAACCCGATGCGACAACGTTGCAAGAGGAATCTTGGAAGCGAAGAAGAAAGTTGGCTTCACGAAGCCCATAGTGATACGTCTGGTGGGCACAAATGAGGAAGAAGGCAGACGCATACTCACAGAAGCCGGAATCCACGTTCTAGACAGTATGGAAGAAGCAGCGAAAAAAGCTGTCGAGATGGCGAAGGGAGGATAACAGGCGATGGGAATAATCGTTGGAAAAAACACAAGAGCTATAGTGCAAGGTATCACAGGCGCTCAGGGCAGTTTTCACACACGCTTGATGTTGGACTATGGGACAAAAATCGTCGCGGGGGTAACTCCGGGAAAAGGCAATACAGACTTTCAAGGGGTTCTGGTTTACGATACGGTTAAAGAAGCAGCTCGAAAACATCAGGCAAATGCGTCGATAATCTTTGTTCCCGCACCCTTTGCCGCTGAAGCAACGCTAGAAGCTATTGAAGCAGGCATAAAAACCATCGTGATAATCACCGAACACATCCCCATAAAGGATTCCATCATAGTCATGGATTACGCAAGACGACAAGGCGTAACTATCATCGGACCCAATACTCCCGGAATCATCACGCCCGATGAGTGCAAACTGGGGATAATGCCCGCCCACGTCTTCAAGCGCGGTGTCGTTGGCGTAGCTTCTCGAAGCGGAACCTTAACCTACGAGATTGCTTCTGGGTTGACGAAGCATGGTTTTGGGCAGTCTACGTGTTTTGGGTTGGGGGGAGACCCAATCGTGGGCTTGAGTTTCGTGGACGCGTTGAAGATGTTTCAGAAAGATAGAGAAACGGAGGCTGTTGTTTTGATTGGCGAAATTGGCGGCAACGCTGAGGAGCAAGCAGCAGAATACATTGCAGCCACGAAGTATCCTAAAAAAGTGGTGGCTTTTGTCGCTGGGCGCACGGCTCCGTCGGGAAAACGTATGGGGCATGCGGGTGCCATTGTCATGGGCAAGGCTGGGACTGCTGACAGCAAGATTGAAGCGTTCAAGGCTGCGGGCGTGAAGGTTGCTGAGAAACCGAGTGACATCGCAGGGCTTCTGGCTGGAAAGTTGTGAGTGGGAAGGCTTAAATACAAGATATGAAACTTTATTCATATGAATACAATGTCAAACAAATGGAAGTGAAAAAATGAGCCACAATTTAGGCGAGACATGCCACATGTTCTTCTCCACGCTATCCAACCCAACACGGCTTGCAATTCTGGAACTCTTGAGAAAAGGACCAAGAAACGTGACTGAAATTGCCGACGCTCTCAACAAGGAGCAGAGCATGATTTCCCACAACCTCAGACCACTCGAAAGATGTGGCTTCGTCTTCTCAGAAAGAAGGAAAAAAGAACGCTTTTACTCCTTGAACAAAGAAACGATGGAGCCCATCTTCAAGACGTTTGCTCATCATGCCGAAAAGTACTGCCCTACAAAGGGAAAGTGCTTAACAGCGAGACACCTTAAGGAAAGGAAAAAGAAAGAAGCGGCAGAATCACTCTACCTAAGCCGCCATTAAAAGGGGGATAGAGAATGGTAGACGAGAAAGAGTTGAAAAACCTTCAGGCAAAAACCAGACCTAAGGAACTAATTAAGAGCCTAATCGAGCAGCTGCACGAAGGAAAAGACCCAGAAGAAGTCAAGATAAAATTCAGAAACATCCTAAGAAACATAAGCCCAACAGAAATCGCCCAAGTAGAACAGGAACTCGTAAAAGAAGGAATGCCCCAAGAGGAAATACGAAAACTCTGCGACGTGCATCTGGCAATCTTCAGAGAATCCCTCGAAAAAGAAAAAGTCGAGGTTGCAGTGGACCATCCTATCCACGTTTTTATGGAAGAACACAAGATAATCCTTCAAAACTTGGAAGAACTTAAGGGCATTCTGCAGAAAGTTGGTGCTGCAAGAAGCTTCGCCGAGGTCAGCGAAGAAATACACAGATTAGGCAACATTGCAGAGCATCTCATGGAAGTGGAAAAACACAACGTGCGCGAAGAAAACGTCCTATTCCCCTACCTCCAAAAACACGGCATAACCGAACCGCCTGCAATCATGTGGGCTGAACACAACGAGCTGAAGGAAAAGAAAAAACAACTCGTCAAACTGCTAGAAACACACGACAAACTAGCCTTCCAAGAGTTTGCCAAACAACTAGCCACAACAGGAAACTACATTGCTGAAGAGTTGGCAAATCACATCTACAAAGAGAACCACATCCTCTACCCCGCCGCCCTGCGGACGATAGAGGATGATGAGTGGCGAGAAATCAGAGAACAATGCGACGAACTGGGATATTGCTGCTTCACACCCGGATATGTGAAAACAGCCGAAGAAGAGAGAAAAGGAGTGAAGGAAGCGTTGGAAGAGGCTTTGGGTTTCGAGACTGGAAGCTTAACGCCAGAGGAGATAGAAGCGGTGCTGAATGCCTTACCCGTGGACATAACTTTTGTAGACGCCTCGGATACTGTTCGCTACTTCAACAAAGTTGAGGGGCGAGTTTTTCCGAGGACAAAAGCCGTGATAGGTCGCAAGGTTCAGCAGTGCCATCCGCCAAAAAGCATCCACATCGTCAACCAAGTAATAGACGACTTGAGAAAGGGTAGGAGAAAATCGGCAGACTTTTGGATAGACATGAACCAGAGAAAGGTTCTCATACGATACTTTCCCGTGCGAAACCAGAAGGGCGAATACCTCGGATGTATAGAAGTAACCCAAGACATTACAGACATTCAAAGGATTAAGGGCGAAAGAAGACTGTTGAGCGAGATAGAGCCAACTTGACACTCTGCTAAAGACTGAAAGGAAAAGTATATCTACAACTGCATGGTCTCAAACGTAAAACAACAGAGGAGAAAAAAACCGTGCCCATAACCGACCTGCAGAAGAAAACCATCGCACAGCGCAGCAGGCTTTACATGAAGATTTGTCGGGAATGCGGCGCACGGAACGCCCCTTCAGCCGTCAAGTGTAGAAAGTGTAAGAGTAAGAACCTGCGTTGGAAGAAGCGGGAACTGGTCCGCTAAGCTTCTATAATGTTTTGTTCTTCGCCTTCGAAGGCAACAAAGTCTTTCCATCCCCTCGTGATGCTTCCAACTCGGCTTAGGTTTGCTTTCACGATGTCGAGCCTGAAGGGGCTCCTCATCGTTCGTGCCATCTGTGCCAAGAGGAAGTCGGGGCGTTGTATGAAGAATTGGCGGTAATAGCGGCGGATTAGCTCTTTAATCTCGTCGTAGGGCACGGCGTCTCGGTAAACATTCGCGACCGCCACTCCCATTTCCCAATGCTGTTCTTCCTGTTCTGTGGTTAGGTATTCTTTCGCCTTGAATTCGTCCCAGATTGCCATTCCTGGGAAAATGCCTAGGATGTTGTATTGTGGGACGTCTAGGGGGATTCTCTGCGCGAACTTGAGAGTGTTCTCTATCTCTTGTCTTGTTTCGGTTGGGGCGCCTACGATGAAGGAGCCGACGATTATGTCCATTCCCGCTTTTCTCGCGGTTTTTACGGCTGTTCGGGATTGCTGTGGAGTTATTTGTTTTTGGTAGTAGTCTAGGATTCGTTGGTTTGCGCTCTCTATGCCGAAGTAGATTATTCTGCAGCCTGCCTTCACCATTGACCGCATCAGCTCGTAGGAAGCATGGTTTACTCTTCCCTCGCATATCCATTCAACGTCTAACCTTTCTTTGGCGATTTTTTGGCAGAGTTTGATGATTCTTTTCTGGTTTATGGTGAGGCTGTCGTCCACGAAGAGGAATTGCCGGTACCCTTCGCTTACGAGTAGTTGAATTTCCTCGAAGGTTTTTTCCACCGACCTGGGACGCCACGTGCCGTGGACGATTTTTTGGCAGCCGCAGAACCTGCAGTGGTAGGGGCAGCCTCTCGACGAGAGTAGCGTGGTGAATTTTTTAGGTGCTCCGATCGCGCCTACGAGGGTTGAATGGTACTCAGCCTTCAGGAGAGTGCGGTCGGGGATTGGTAGCGCGTCGACGTTTTCTATCAGGGATCTGTCTGGGGTGGCGATGACTTTGCCCTTTTCTCGGAAGGTTATTCCTCGCACTTTTTTCAGGCTGCTTTTTTTCTGTATGGCTCTCGCGAGTTCTTTGGTTGTTTCTTCCCCTTCGCCACGGACGATGATGTCTGCTTGGGGATACGTGGTGAGTAATCTTTGGTCGTTGAACGTGGCATAATAGTTACCAAAAACAGTGATTACGTTGGGGTTTCTTTCCTTCACCTGTTGGGCGATTCGTGCGGCGGTTTTACCCGAGCTCGCCAAAGCCGAGAAGCCCAGTATGTCGGGGTCTTGTTTTTCCACCCATTTTGTCGTCTGGTCTAAGGTGTAGCCTTCTGCTGCTTGGTCTAAGACTGTGACTTCTATGCCTTCGTCTCTGAGTATTGTGGCGATGTAGAGTATGCCGAGGGGTGGCCAGGAGCCTATGGCTTTGCTTTTTTCGGTTAGGGAGAGTTCTTCGTTTGCTCCTGGGCTTATGAAGGCGAACTTCATCTTTTTCGTGTTTCCAAGTGATTAGCTGCTTTGAGGTGCATAAGAATTTTTTGTAAATGTTATTTGTTGGAAGTTTTGCGTTCTCGGCGCAGAGACTAGACCGTCCTATTAGGCTCCAGATAGGCGGCTAATATGGCTATTTTTTGTTTGAGCACTATCTTGCAGAGAAGGTTCGTGTGTGCCTTCTATCTTAATGCTTTAGAAAGGAAGCTTTAAAAACGCCGTGTACAATCCATATTCAAACTTGCTTCATAGGAGTACAATTTCATGGCGAAGTTCAAGATAATCCTCTCAGACCCCGAAACCGGGAAATCTCAAACAGTCGACCTCGAAGGTCCCCGCGCCGTTCCCCTCGTAGGAAGAAAACTCGGCGAAACAGTCGACGGCGCAGTTATCGGCTTTGGGGGACATAAACTGAAAATCACGGGAGGCTCAGACAAAGACGGCTTCCCCATGAGACAAGACATCCATGGCGGAATAAGAACTCGTGCCGTCATGACCAAGGGCGTTGGCTTTCACTCAACCCACAAGGGAGAACGCAGAAGAAAAACAATCCGCGGAAGCGTCATCACCGAGGAAACCGTTCAAATCAACATGAAAATCGTCGAGAAACCCAAGAAAGCAGAAAAAGCCAAACAGCCCGAAAAAGCCGAACCCGAAGAAACAAAGGCTGAAGCGGAAGAGACAGCAAAACCAGAAAAACCGAAGAAAGAGCCAAAAACCGCCAAAGAAGAGACCAAACAACCCAAAGAGAAGCCAAAGGAAACAGAGAGTGGAGGCTAACCACCCTGAAAAACCTGCCCAACCAGCCCGAAGTCAACATAGGAACCATCGGCCACGTGGACCATGGAAAAACCACGCTAGTCCAAGCTTTAACGGGCGTCTGGGCATCAAAACACAGCGAAGAACTAAGACGCGGCATCACGATAAAACTCGGATACGCCGACGCACCCATCTACAAATGTCCCAGCTGCGGCGCCCCAGAATGCTACTTCACCGAGCCCAAATGCCCAGCCTGCAACGCAAAATGCGAATTTCAAAGAGCCATCAGCTTCGTGGACGCCCCGGGTCATGAGGCGCTCATGGCAACGATGCTCTCAGGAGCCGCAGTGATGGACGGCGCTCTCCTAGTCATCGCCGCAGACGAACATTGCCCCCAACCCCAAACTCGGGAGCACTTAGCCGCCATCGAAATCGTCGGCATAGACAAAATAGTCATCGTTCAGAACAAGATAGACATAGTTGACGAAAACCGAATCTTGCAGAGCTACCGCGAAATCACCGAATTCGTCAAGGGCACCATCGCAAAAAACGCTCCCATCATACCAATCTCCGCCCAACATTCTGTCAACATCGACGCCCTCCTCCAAGCCATGGAAACCCACATTCCCACACCCAAACGCGACCCCGCAAAGCCCCCTCAAATGTACATCGTCCGCTCTTTCGACATAAACAAGCCAGGAACCACAATCGACAACTTAGCCGGCGGCGTCGTAGGGGGCAGCATCATTCAAGGAGTATTCAAAGTCGGCGAAGAAATAGAAATCCGCCCAGGCATACGAACCGAAAAGCAAGGTCAAAACGTGTACGAACCCCTCCTAACCGAAATCACCAGCCTTCAAGCAGGCGGAAGAAACATGGAAGAGGCACAATGCGGGGGTTTGGTCGGAATAGGAACACTACTCGACCCATCTTTGACCAAAGCAGACAGCCTCACCGGCAACCTAGCCGGGCTACCTGGAAAACTCCCTACAACAATCTCGGAGCTCACCGTAGAAACCCACTTTTTTGAACGCGCAGTGGGAACCAAGGAGATGCTTGAGATAGAGCGAGTGCGTCCGAAAGAAAGCCTACTCCTAGACGTGGGGACAACCATCACTGTTGGAACTGTTGTCTCTGTCAGGGAAGAGGAAGCAACCCTACAACTCGGACGCCCAGTGTGCGTTGAAAAAGGAATGCGGACAGCTCTAAGCAGAAAGATAGCTGGAAGATGGCGCCTAATCGGCTACGGCATAGTTAAGTAAACCAAAAAGTGAAAGAAACTTTGCCCCTAGACAAGTCGAATAAGACACTAAAAGTCATTTTAGACTCAAGCTTCCTCTTCATCCCCTCCCAGTTCAACTTAGACATTTTCGAAGAGTTAGCAGTAGTCTTAAATCGACGGTTTGAACCCCTAATCCTCTCCCCAACATACAAAGAGTTGCAGAGAATAGCCCAAAGCGGGTCAACAAAAGTAAGACGACAAGCAGCCTTCGCCTTGAAACTCGCCCAAAAGTGTCGAAGAATCGACGTGGATAAAAGCGACGAAGAATCTCATGATGATGTGATTGTTCGAGTGGCGTCAGAAATGGCGTGTTGCGTCGCGACTAATGACAGAGTCTTAAGAAGGAGGCTGAGGCGCAGGAACGTTCCAGTCATCTACTTGAGGCAAAAGTCACGTTTAGCCGTGGAAGGAGCCATCTGAATTTAGTCAAAAATAGGGAAGCTTTTTAAAATCCCTTAGAAGTCTATGTAAGTCACAAGCCAATTCAAGGCAGAAGGAAAAATCATAATGTTTAAGCTTCTCGTTCTGGAAGACACGATCCGCATTCCCCCAGAAAAATTCAGCGAACCCCTCGAAAAGGCAGGGCACGAACAGTTGAAGATAAAGTATGAAGGTATGGTGGATGAAGAACTCGGCTACGTAGTAGCTGTCACCGACATCACGGTTAACCCGACTGGGAAGATAATCCCAGGAGACGGCGCCACATACCACAAAGTCTCCTTCTCACTCCTCGCATTCTACCCGAAAATTCAAGAAATCGTCGAAGGCGAAGTGGTGGAAATCGCGGATTTCGGAGCCTTCGTCCGTGTCGGTCCAATCGACGCGTTGCTACACGTCTCACAGCTCATGGACGACTTCATCTCCTACGACGAAAAGCAAGGCGTGTTGATGGGAAAGGAAACTAGACGGAAATTATCCTCAGGAGACCACGTTAGGGCTCGCATAACAGCTGTATCTTTGGCTCGAGGAAGGGGCTCGGGCAAAATAGGAGTCACTGCTAGACAGCCTTTTCTCGGAAAACTGGAGTGGATAAAGGAAGACTTGAAGAAACTTCAGGGCGAAGCTGAAAAGGAAGTAGCCAAAAAGGCTAAAGAAGGGGAGAAGAAGTAGCGATGACTGAAAAAGCCTGCCGAGAATGCCACACGTTGACTACAGGCGCGTTATGCCCAAGATGCAAAACCGCCACTCTCAGCGACGATTTCAGCGGCCTCGTCATAATCATCGACCCACAGGAATCAGAGATAGCTAAAGCTATGGGAATTAAAGAAAAAGGACGTTACGCACTGCGCGTCCGATAACATTGGCAACCTCTCGCAGATTTTCAGAAGATGACTAGAATGCGACGAGAAAAACCATGTCCAAACCTCGACACCAATCTGAAAAGCTGTGGCTGCACTTACCCCTCTTGTGATAAGAAAGGACGATGCTGTGAATGCATTCGCTTCCACCGAGAGCGAAACGAACTGCCCGGATGTTTGTTTCCGCCCGAAGTTGAAAGAACATTCGACAGGTCTATGGAGAGGTTTGTGGCGAGCTACAGGTGATTGAAATCCACTACCTTACGCCTCCGCTTCGGAAGAAACTGAAAAAACCTTTGGGGATGCTGGTTAAAGGCTCCTTGGAAGAGACAGTAACCATCGTGCAGGCGTTGATTGAGAAAGAAAAACCAGCAAAGATAGTGACTGTAGGCGACCGAGTGTCCGAAGACTTGACATCTTATCGTCTTCTGCCTCACGTCTTAATCGTCGACAACAAAGTCATGAGAAAAGAAATACCCCCAATCTCAGCAACTGCTGACATAGTTATTAACGTGAAGAACCCCCCAGGCACCATAACCGACGAAGCTTGGCTGGCTATCGAAAGGGCAATGGCGAATTCTCAGCGGACAAAAATCGTAGTTGATGGCGAGGAAGATCTCTTAACTCTAGTTGCTATACTAACGGCGCCTGAAAACTCGCTGGTGTTCTATGGACAGCCCAGTGAAGGAGTCGTGGCGGTCAAGACGACGGTGGAAATGAAGCAGAAGATACGAGAAATCGTCAACGCTATGAAGAGCTG
Organism: uncultured Candidatus Bathyarchaeia archaeon; assembly: GCA_964544285.1. GTDB lineage: Archaea > Thermoproteota > Bathyarchaeia > Bathyarchaeales > SOJC01 > CAYGVX01. The sequence goes on along the minus strand of CAZJAQ010000009.1, from coordinate 15,395 downwards.
TTAAAGAATAGGCTAGGCTAGAAAACGAAGCCGCCTGAAAAAGCGTTTGTCATAAGCACGAGCAGCCCCGCTATCCCCAAGAATATGCCTACCATGACGAAAAAGGAATTAGCAAGCGCGTTCGCAGGGGACATGTTAATCATTCCATAGATGAAAACAACGAGGCCTATCAGGCATAGGATGAGTCCGACTAGCATACCCCTGGTTTCCAACAACAGTCACAAATATAGCTTGAGCAAACCAAACAAAAAACATTAAGAATACACAATCAATATTCCAGCTTCACTATGAAACTTTATAAGGGCAAAAACGCTTTTCTCTGTGCCAATACGAATCATCAACGGATGAATAGACTTGAAGGTTAAAATCCTCTCCCAAAAATACAACCCCCTGCTGAGAAGAAAGGAAGTAGTCTTCGAAGTAGACCACAGCCAAGAAGGACAGACGACTCCCCGTCTGGAATTAAGGCAAAACTTGGCAGAGATACTAAAGACAAAGTCTGACCTTGTCTTCGTCGAAAAGGTGGAAACAAAGACAGGAACCATGATAGCCTTAGGAGAGGCAAACGCCTACGAATCCCTCGAACAGGCAAAACTAGTTGAACGCGAGCACATAATAACTCGAAACGTTCCTCCAGAGAAAATAGCGGAAGCAGAAAAACCGAAGGAACCTGAAAAAGCCCCTGCTCCAAAACCCGAAGAGCCCGAGGAGAAGAAAGAGAAAGAAGAGTAAGGTGAACGGTGAATGTCTAAAAAAGCAGAAGAGCCGAAGGTTGAAGAAGAGGCTGAAACTGAGAAGGTTGAAGAGAAAGTCGTAGAGGAGAAACCCAAAAAACGCAAGGGAAAAGTTCAGAAAAAGAAGAAGAAAGAAAAAGGTCTCTTCAGATACTACAAAATCGATGAGAACAGCTTGAAACGACTACTCCCCTTCTGTGAGAGATGTGGTCAAGGGTTCTTTATGGCGGACCATGGCAACCGATACACGTGTGGACATTGCGGCTTCACACGGTACAAGGAAAACCAAGAAATGCGAGGCGCAGAAGCCTGAACCAGCCAAAGATGAAAATCCGCGTCCACGTTTTCATCCACGATGTCTCAGCGGAACGCTTCTTGGAAATCAGACGCCCTTTTCCTCAAGTTAAAATCGCCACAAACCTCAACCTAATAAACGTGAACAAATCAAGCGACGACCTGTTGGAAGTACCCTTCATTTTCACCATAACCTATAACCCCTCAGTGGCCCAAATCAGCTTTAAGGGCAAGGCTCACGTTACCGGAGACAAGGAAGAGCTGAAGAGGATACACTCTGATTACACGAAGAAGAAGCCGCCAGAACCAGTGATATTGCAGACAATTTCGAACATTGTGTTCTTGGAATCCGTGCTTATTTCGAGAACGATAAACGTTCCTCCACCTATCCCACTTCCTCAAGTACCGTTGGTTGAGGATGAAAAGAAGAAGACTGAGCCGACTTATCGGGCGTAATAACCGTTTTATTCATTTTAGGGGCACGTACATCGATGAACGTGAAGCTCCGATGCCTGGTTGCCCGTGCTTTACTGGCTTGTTTGTGATTGCGTACTCTCCGAGATAGTGCCCAATCATCTCGGGCGTGATTTCGACGGGGGCGAATTCTTTTCCGTTGTGAAGGAGAACCTTGACTCCGACCATCTCGGGTAGGATTACCATGTCTCGGGCGTGTGTCTTAATCATCAAGCTCTGTCCCTTGTCTAGGGCTTCTCTTGCCGCTCTTATGTTTTCCAAGAGGATGCGTTGATCTGTTTTGAGTCCGCGCTGCAGGCTTCTTCGGTGGCGGGACGGGAGCAAGAGAATAAACTCGTCCATCGACAGGTTCTTCAACTGTTCGAAATTGTATCCCCGATATGTGAATTCTTTGGGCATTCTTGTCTTCGCCTCTTTAATCGTCGATTGGGCAATTTATTAAGTTATTGTCTCCTTTTCTGTTTCTTGCCAGCGCCCCTTGCCGCAATCAAGCCTACTTTCTTGCCTGGGGAGGCGCCACGTGCGACTGTGGTAACTTTACGGGCACCCTTGGCACCGCTTCCAAAGGGATGAGAAGCAGCTACCATGGCTATGCCTCGTGTTCGTGGGTATTTGTGACCCTTCGCTCTTTTCTTGTAGTATTTCACGCCTGCTTTTAGGAAGGGTTTCTCGAGGCGCCCAGCCCCCGAGACGATGCCTATAGTGGCGCGACATAAACTGTTAACATATTTCGTCTTGCCCGATGGGAATTTTATCATGGTTCCTTGAGGGGTGTGAGCGATGACGGTTGCGTATGTTCCTGAGGAGCGGGCTATTTTTCCTCCGTCGCCCGGAGAAAGTTCGATGCCGCAGATCATGGTGCCTTCGGGGATGCTGTTTAGGGGGAGGACGTTGCCTATGTCTGGTCGTGCTTGGCTGCCGATTTGGATTTGTTGTCCTTCACATATGCCCTCGGGGACGATGAAGTGATAGTCTTGGTTGGCTGCGAGTCTAATTCTGGCTAAAGGGCTGCCGCGTCCAGGCTCGTGGAGAATTCCTTCGACTCTGCCCTCCATGACGCCTTGTAATTGTTCCTTGCTGATTGGCGGGTACTTGGCTGGCGCTATTCTTTTATGGGTGGAAGCCTGAAAGGTGGGTCCTCCGCGTCCGCGTCTTTGTACTCGGATTCTTTTTCCCATGATCTTGACCTGCCGTCTATGTGAAGATGGGAATGCTGTTTAAATGCTTTATGTTTCAACAGTGAAGTGGCTTTTTTGATGTAAAGGTTCCGCATGCCCGCAATCTGGGACTTCTACAGGTTGTTTATTTCTTCTTGAAAAAAAGCCAGTTCTTCCTGTCCTTGAACCTGACGAGATAGTAGATTCCCTTGATTTTTTGGCCGTGAATGTCCACGGTTAGCTTGTCTTCTTTCCTCTCCAGAAGAGTGAAGGTGCCTCTATCCCAAATCTCCACCGTGCCAGCGCCGTACTGGCCCTCAGGTATCGTGCCCTCAAAGCTGGCGTATTCGACTGGATGGTCTTCAACCTCGACAGCGAGTCTTCTAACTCCTGACTTAGTTGGCGGGGTCTTGGGAACCGCCCAGCTCTTCAGCACCCCATCCATCTCTAACCTCAAGTCGTAGTGAAGATGCGTGGCGGCGTGTTTTTGAATTACATATATGTTTCCTTCACTCACTTTTCCTCACCCATGGGTTCGTTTGTCTTCTCGAAATTCCTCTTCTCCCTATACTCCTTCAACCGTCTAATCATCAGCATCTGCTTATTAAGCGCCCACTTCCTCCGCCACATCATCTAAGTCGAGGGAGGCGAGCTTAGCTTTTGTGGGAACACCATTCCACGACCATCCTCGAGCTTGATAGTAGTCGTCGAGCATTCTTTCAAACTCGCTCCTCTTAATCCTGCTGCCTTTAGATGCTCCTCTGGGAATGGGGTCTTCAAACACTCGTGCAGGCAAGGAATCGCTCCTTCTATCAAGCCCTTCCCTAGTATTGAAAGCCCGCTGCACGTTGTACACCCTCTCACCGATCATGAAGAGGTCAGCGACGCTTAGTTCCATCCCAGTCACCGCTTTAACCATTTCAGGATAAGCCTCGGCATAGAACGTGTGCCTCGTAAACTTGCAGACTCCAACAACGTCGTACAACGTCATTAAGTCTTCATGAGTCTTGACCAAGTACCCTTTGTTCTCAGCCGAAAACCTGTCGACGCCAGAGAATTTCCACCATTTTCCGACTAACTCTGTCCCGTAAACCACTGCTGTCAAGTGGTCGGCTCCGCGGACAGCGACTGCTGTTGCGAGTCCCATGCCTTTTATTCCCCTGACGTCGTAGGCTGGCATTTCGAGTCCCTTTGAATGAATGGCGAAGTGGCTTGAGCCTTTTCCCAGCTTTTCGCTGGCTGCTTTCACGCCGTCTGACAGGAGAGCACCCACGTTGCCTTCTCTGTAAGCCATCTTCCTCAAGACTTCTAGGGTCGCTTCTACGTCTCCAAACTTTAACTCTAATCCGTCCAAATCTTCCTTAGTGAGTAACCCTTTCTCGAGGGCTTCCATCGCCCACGAAACAGTAAGCCCCGCGGAAATGGCGTCCAACCCGTAGAAATCGCACATCATGTGAACGTGGCATAGGGCTTCAAAGTCGTCAATTTCAAGGTTAGCCCCGAGAGAGTATATTGTTTCATATTCCGGACCGTCAAGCTCAGTGCCCGCATACTTGCCTTCGTTGATTCGGACGATTCTGCCGCAGGGTTTGGTGCAGTTTGGGCAAGGCTTGTTTCTGACCGTGTACTTTGGCGACCAGTAGTAGGGGTCTAGTTGGGCAAGTTTTCCTTCCTTGATATTATCGAAGGATTTTTGGAAGTAACCTTGCTGCCAGTTGCGGCTCGGATGAACCCCCTTGTCCTTATTCATCCAAGCGTAGAACTCTGCCGTTCCATACTTCATGTCAAGCAGCGAGTCGGGGTTCTCTCTAACGCTTTTGGTCCATTTGATTACTAAGTCGTGCAGAGCTTTGGAATCGGCATACTCGATGTTAGAAGTGCCCTTAACCGCAATCGCCTTAAGTTTCTTAGACCCCATGACCGCACCCAGACCAGTCCTCGCAGCCTGTCGCTCGTTAGAGTCGATTCCAGCTATCTTCGAAAGGTTCTCGCCAGCCGGTCCAATCACAGCGGTAGCAAAGCCTTCATAACGCTTCTTCAACAGGTCAGCAGTCTGCCGCACTTCTTTGCCCCAAAGCTCCCCAGCGTCATCTATTTCCACTCTCTGATCTGCAACGCTCAAGACAACGGGCTTCGAGCTTTGCCCCTCTATCACTAGAAGGTCGTAGCCCGCCTTCTTCAACGCAGGACCAACCGAAGCTCCTGCAGATGCTTTTCCAGAACCACCAGTTAGGGGAGACTTTGCTATGAAAAGAGTCTTCGAAGCAGTCGGGATGCCAGTTCCCGTCAGAAGCCCTGGCGCAACAATCAGCTTATTGTCGAGCCCGAGCGCATCTAAACCCTGCTCTGTCTCGTTGAAGAGCAGCATGCTTGCGAAGCCCATTCCTCCTAAGAATTTGCGTGGCCATTCAGGGGGCAACGTCTCGGCTTTGGATGACCCGTCGGAAAGGTTTACTCTCAATACTTTGCCCGCGTATCCCTTCATCGCTTTTTCACACAGTCAAGTCCTTAAACCATTTATCCATTAAAGCAGTCGGCGCTCCAGACTCATCGCTGATTTCTTGTTTCGCCGGCGGTTTCTCAATGTAGGAGGGAATTCTCTTGGATATTCGTTCTTCGTAGGTGGATACGAGTTCGTTCTTGTAGAAAACGCCTATGGGAATCTTGTCTCCCCATTCCCTGGATTTTGTGAGTGCAGCCACGGCTTTGTCTAATTCTTCGTCTGGAGTTTTCACTACAGGGTCCCAACTTGTCTCTTCGAGCTTGTAAACTCGCGGCTGGGGCTTTCCAGTCTCGGGGTCGATTCTGTCGAGTCCGCCGTACCAGTCTTTGGTGTTGATGTCGTTGTAGGTGGGGCAGGGTTGCTGAATGTTAACGAAGGCTAATCCCTTGTGTTTTATGGCTTGGACGATGGTGTCTTTCATGTGTTTCACGTCGAAGGCGTAGGTTCTCGCGATGAAAGTGTACCCCGCGGCGAGAGCTAAGGCGACGGGGTTGATGGCGGCGTTGATGTTCGGTTTTGGAAGAGACTTTGTCTGTAAGCCCAATCTTAACGTTGGAGACGCTTGTCCCTTCGTTAAGCCGTATACTGCGTTGTCGTGGACGATGTAAGTCATGTCTATGTTTCTTCTCCCAGTGTTGACGAAGTGTCCAGCGCCTATTCCCAGCCCGTCCCCATCTCCTCCCGCAGCTATGACTTCCAAGGCAGGGTTGGCTAGTTTGATTCCCATAGCGAAGGGCAAGGTTCTCCCATGCAACGTATGCACACCATTCACGTACGTGAAGTGGGGAGTCTTGCCCGAGCAACCGATTCCAGAAACAATGACCACTCTGTGGGGCTCAAGCTGTAACTCGGCTAACGCCATCTGTATAGCCGTGTGTATGCCGAAGTCGCCGCAGCCAGGACACCAGTCGGCGAAGACGGGAGTACGATAATCCGACATCTTAAGAACCATAGGTTAACACCTGCCTCTTAGGCGCTTCACCGCGAAGAATCTTCTTCAATGCTTCGTACACCTCGGTTGCAGTCATGGGTCGCCCATTATACTTGAGGACATAATAGTCAACGAAAATCCCAGTTTTCTCGCCTATTATGCCTGCCAACTGTCCAGAATAGTTCATCTCAACAGTGATTCTCGTTTTTGCTTTTCCCAGAATTTCAGCGATTCTTTCCTTAGGCAACGGATGGAGCAAGCGAACCTGCAAAAATGCTAAGCGGAATCCTTCCTTTTCAAGCATTTCCATGGCTTCTAGGATGGCGCCTTTGGGTGAACCCCAGCTTACGATGACGTGTTCGGCGTCGTCTCGCCCGAAGAAGTTGAGTTTCTCTTCTAACGGGATTTCCCTATGTGCAGCTTCAAGCTTTCTCATTCTCTTCTCCACCATCGCGCTTCGGTTCGAAGACTCTTCACTTATGTGTCCCCACTCGTTATGCTCGTCTCCCGTGTACCACATGACAGCCTTCTCAGTTCCCAGAAAAGCTCTAGGCGAAATGCCCGAGTCGGTGAACCTGAATCGTCTGTACTCGTCGTCGTTAGGGTTCCAGCTGCTGACGATTTCTCCGCGGTCTATCCTCACTCGGCTTGTGTCGAAGACTGGGTAGCTTTGAGTGCTGTTTGCTAATGCCTTGTCTAAGAGGTGGATTACGGGCATCTGATACTTTTCCGCATAGTTGAAAGCCTTGGCAACGTCGAAGAAGCATTCTTCTATGTCGCCAGAAGCGAGGATGATTCTCGGAAACTCACCATGACCAGCGTGGATTGCAAACCTGAGGTCGTCTTGTCCGTGGCGTGTGGGCAGACCCGTCGAAGGGGCTCCCCGCTGATAATAGCTAATCACGATTGGAACCTCGTTGTTTCCCGCCCAACTCAAGCCTTCCACCATCAACGAGAAGCCAGGTCCAGAAGTAGCAGTCGCCGCCCTAGCTCCAGCCAAAGCCGCTCCAGAAGCCATGTTCACCGCGGCAATCTCGTCCTCAGTCTGCATCACAACTATCGCACCTTCTCCATTCTTCAACTCAAACACTTCATTAGCCTCTAAATACTCACTTTCATCCGCAGCAGGCGTAATCGGGTAATAAGTTTGAACGCGGCAGCCTCCCAGAACCTTGCCCAAGGCTACGGCTTGGAATCCGGTGAGAAATAATCTTCCCTCGTGGACGTCGAGGTTCCTAAGCTTATGGATGAAACCGCTGCCGAAAGCCTGTTTCGCATATTCGTGGGCTTTTCTGTAAGCGAGAATGTTCATGTCGGCGATTTTCGGCTTCTCGCCGAACACGTCTTTGATGGCTTTTTCAGCTAAACTGACATCGTAGTCGAGCAGTCCGAAGGATACGCCTAGAGCCAACACGTTCTTCATCCTTGTAACCTTGCTTAACTTGTCGATTCCTAACTCGTCAGCTACCTCTTTGAGCAAATCGAGAAAGGGCACGGGGTAGACGTTTATGTTTTCTTTTTTCGCCTCTTCCATCAAATCGTTTATAGTGTTGCCGATTCTCTTGCTTTCGAGATACTTGTTTAGTTCAGCCATGAATTCGGGCGGCAGCGTGGGTATGTCGGAGATTTTGATGTTTAGGTCTTCTTTATCTAAGACTATTCCGCCCTCAGGCACTACTTCTTGGACGTGTCGAACCACCGTTTCAGCGTCGAAAGCAGCAAGCATATCAACATTATTTACGTTGGCTATGACTGGCTTCTCTGAAACTCGAAAGTGAAAGTAGCTGTGGAGACCCTTGATGTTAGAGTGATACTCTCTTTTTCCGTAAAGGTAATAGCCTCCGTAGCCGCAAGCTCTGCCGAAGATGTTCGCAGAAGTGTCGATGCCGCTTCCCTGTGGTCCACCTATCATCCAGTTAAATTCGTTACTTGTCAAGCCCCCTCACCGCAACCATTTCTTCTGCTATCCGCCAGTGGCTCGATCGCATCCGATACAGCAGGTGCAGCTTTCTGACTCGCCGCAGTAGGGACAAACACACTCGCAATCGTCAGCTGGGTTGCCACACTTTTCACACAATATACTCTCTTCAGGTTCTCTCAATCCACTCACCAACACTAGCTAAACATTGCTGCACAATCATTAAGGTTTTGTGTTCTCTCAATGAGAAAACACAAATATATAAAAAACACTGATAGTCAACAACAGTGGAGGAATCGTCAAAAAATGCCTATAGACCCCGAATTCATGAAAAAACCCAAAACAGGTACCCATAATGGTCATGACGTGCGCGGAGAAGTAGACCCCCCAAAGAAGCTCGGCGTCCATGGAACCCAAGTAGCTGTGGACCATGACGTATGCAACGGCGATGCCATCTGCGTCTCAGTCTGCCCCGTGAACGTTTTCGAGATGATTAACACGCCTGGAAACCCCGTTTCAGAGCAAAAATCAGACCCTGTGAGAGAACCTGACTGTATCTTCTGCCGAGCCTGCGATGTCAACTGCCCCACTCAAGCGATTAAAATAACAGAAAAATAGCCGACAATCGCAACGTTCTTTTTTTCTTCCACTCTTGCTAGACTAGAGAAGCGGAGTCCAAAAAATGGAGGACAAAGAACGAGTTCAAAAGATTATCAAGCTTCTCGCAGAAGAACATCCGGACGCGAAAGTAGCGCTTCACTACAGCAACCCCTTGGAACTATTGGTCGCAACTGTGCTTTCAGCCCAATCAACCGACAAGACAGTCAACGAGGTTACTAAGACTCTTTTCAGGAAATACCGAAGAGCTGAGGATTATGCGAATGCCGACTTGAAAGAATTAGAAGGAGACATTAAATCCACGGGCTTCTATCGCAACAAGGCAAAATACCTGAAGAGAATGGGTCAGATGCTCGTGGAAAAGTTCGAGTCGAAGGTGCCGAAGACGATGGACGAGTTAACCACGCTTCCAGGAGTGGCGAGAAAGACCGCAAACATCGTGTTGTCCAATGCCTTCGGAGTCATTGAAGGAATAGCCGTGGATACACACGTGAAACGAGTTTCTCAAAGACTAGGACTGACTAAAAATACGAATGCCGATAAGATTGAGAAGGATTTAATGGCGATTGTTCCCAAAGAGCAGTGGCCTAAGATTACGGATTTGTTAATCTTTCATGGTCGGCGAATCTGCACCGCTAAGAAGCCAAACTGTGCTGGCTGTGTTCTGAACAAGATTTGTCCTTCAGCCTTCACCTTCGACTGATTACGAGGCTTTCGTTCTTCTGTAAGGCTGCTACTTAGCCTGTAACACCTTTAAAATTGCCTTGCAGAACTGTGGCAAGTCTGCTGGGAAGCGAGAGGTCACGAGCTTTCCGTCCACGACGACTGGGCTGTCCTCGTAGATGCCTCCCGCATTCTTCAAGTCAGTGGCGACGGACATGTAACACGTGGCTTTCTTGCCTCTGATAACGTCTGCTTCGATGAGGAGTTGGGCACCATGGCATATGGCGGCGATTACTTTTCCCTTCTCAAAAGCTGTCTTTGCTAATTCAACCAGTCCCTCGTTGAGTCTCATGCGGTCTGGGGCTCTGCCTCCGGGGATCACGAGGGCAACGTAGTCGTCTACTTTCACTTCTTCTGGTGAAAAGTCAGATTTTATGGAGAGTCCGTATTCTCCCTTGTAGGTTTCGTTTGCTTTGGGACCGACGACTTTCACTTCGTAGCCAGCTTCTTGAAGCCTGTAGTAGGGATACATGAATTCTCTGTCTTCGAACCCGTTTTCGACTAGAATCATCACTTTCTCCAACTTTTCCACCTTGCCCTTATCCCGTGGCTTCTGTGGTTAATGTGATTTCTGCAAACATCTCTCTCTTCGCCTTACAGATGGGGCATATGTAGGGCGGGTCTTCGCGGAAGCAGACGTAGCCGCATTGTTTGCAGTACCACATTTTCATCTCGATTTTAGAGAGCTCTTTGGCAACGACTGTTACGGCTTTTTCAGCAGGCTTAGATGGAAGAGGTTCTACTTCAGTGCCGTAGGCTCGTGCCTGCTTCTCTAAGGGTCTACGTTCAGGAATCGGAACTATCGGAGTCTCACCCTCATGAACATCCTTTCTGACGTAGAGGGCACAGTAGCAGTATCCAAACTCTTTCACGTCGGGGTCTCTGTAGTCGCAGGGGCAGAGTATGTCCCTGTCAAACTCGAACTTTCCAGAAGCAAGCCTGCAGGGACAGGAGGGATATCCGTAGCGTTCTTCGTTGCGTTTAAGCCCTTCCAGAAGGTCGTTGAGAAAGTCGGGGTCAGGGTGTAGATAATAACCGTAGGTTCTGGCGTCACTCTCCGCCCTCTGCCGCACTTTTTCCAGCGTTATCAAGTTTCCAAAGCCTCTTTTATCCTGTCTTCCTGAAAACCGGTGATAAGTGTCTTTTCGTCAACGATTATCGTGGGATAGTTGAGTTGCCCTCCTCTCTTACGAATGTCTTTTCTGATTTTCTCACGGTCTTCGTCGCTGCACAAATCCACGTCGACGTATTCGTATTCGATGTCGTTGTCTTTAAAGAAGTTCTTGGCTTTCCTACACCATCCGCAAGTACTTATAGCGTAAAGCAAGATTTTGTGCCTGTTGTTTTCGCCCGGGACTCTTGTGGCTTTCATTCCTATTCATCCGCTGCTGCAAGTGTTTTTGTGAAGCTTGTTAAATTGTCTTTTGCTCTGCTCTCTTGTCTATGGCATTTGCTCGTGTCACGCGGAGCTTGATTTTTATAGCTCTACTTCAAGTTTCCCTCTGAGAACATTTTTGTTCCCAACAAATTCAGAATAGTAAGCATATATTTCTACGCCATTCTCTGCTGCTTCACGGAGGGCTTTTCCAAATTCGGGGTCGACTTCATCGTTGGGAGAGAGAACTGAGGCGTGATTTCTCTGAACTATGAAGAGTACGCAGGCTCTGTAGCCTCTCATTATTGCCTTTGCGAGTTGTTCCACGTGTTTCCTTCCTCTGACAGTGATTGCATCTGGAAACAATGCCACTCCATCTTTCACGAGTGTGCAGGATTTCACTTCCAGTAAGCAGGGCTCCGAGTTGTCGGATAGAAGGAAATCAAACCTCGCGTGTCCGTAGGCATTTTCGGGCTTTATTTCCTTGTACCCCATAAGCTCTTCAATGTCTCCATTCCTCAAAGCCACGTAAACCAGCTTGTTAGGAACGCGGGAATCCACAGAGATTATCTGTTTCTTGTGATAAACTCCAATCAAATCGAAACGTGTTTTTCTATCCCGCCCCTTTACTTCGCTGAGGACCACTCTTGTTCCAGGCTTCAGCAGTTCTTGCATTCTTCCGGGGTTGGGAACAAAGCTCGGCAACGTTCTCTTGTCCATTTCTACTGTGGCTAAGAAGCGGTTTGGTCTGTTCAGAAAAGTGGCCTCAACCAGTCTTTCTCTAAATGTTATGGTAATCGCCAAGGTTGATGCTTCCTGCTTTGTTGTTTAGGTTTTGAGCGTTTCTCCATTTCTGTGTTTTCGTGCAGAGATTCTGTGGTTTTCAGAAAGTCTTATACACCCATTTTTCGCATTGAAAACGTGAGGAGGCATCTTGTTATGAGTGAGAATAGTAGGAAAAAATTGGCTATCGTCGTTCAAGGAGGAACCTTAGACAAGCTGTATTGCGCGTTTATCTTGTCTTCCACCGCCGTTGCCATGGACATGGAGGCACATCTGTACTTTACTTTCTGGGGCTTGAACATGCTCGTGAAAGGGGCGATGGAGAAGGCGGGCTTGCCGGCGACGTACAAGCATCTGGAGCCGCAGATGCGCAAAAACTTGGAGAGAATGAAGTACCCGTCGCCTTATGAGATGCTGAAGCGGATGAAGCAGTCTGGACTGCTCAGGATTTATGCTTGCAGTCCAACGATGGAGATGTTCGGGATCAAGGGAGAGGACTTGGTTCCAGAAGTGGACGAAATAGCTGGCGCCGCGACTTTTCTCGAAGTTGCTGCCCAATCAGACGTAACGCTCTTCATCTAGCATATGCCTTGGTTCGGCGTTGAGCATTTTAGCTAGAATCACCATAATCAGGGTTCGAGGACGTGCTGTTAAATGAAGCGAGTCTTGGTAGTTGTTGGGACGCCTGGTGTTGGTAAGTCTTCTGTCGCGGGTTTGCTAGCCTCCCGCCTCAACGGCACATATGTTAGCTTGAGTGATTTGGTGAAGAGTGAAGGCTTGAGCTGCGGCTTGGACAGGAAACGTGACACTTTGATTGCAGATTTAGAGAAGGTGTCTAAACGGGTTGGGAAGATTGTTGAGCAGTCTGAAGGTTACGTTATTATTGACGGGCATTTTGCCATGGACGTAGTGGCAGCTGAAGACCTTCACTTGGCCTTTGTCTTGAGACGCGACCCCGACGAGTTAAGAGAAGTTTTGCAGAAGCGAGGGTTTAAGGACAGCAAGGTGGCTGAGAATGTTGCGGCTGAAGTTTTGGATGTTTGCCTCTTTGAAGCAGTGGAGGCTTACGGAGAGGGAAAGGTTTGCGAAGTGGACGTGTCGGGAAAAACTGTAGAGGGTGTGGTTGACGAAATACTCTGTGTTGTTGACGGTCGTAAGAAATGTCGAGTCAACGTCGTGGACTGGTTGACGAAGCTGGAGTTGGAGGGGCGTCTTGACGAGTTCTTGAAGACGCTTTAGGCTTGTTGAGCGTAGAAAGAATTTTAACCTGCTTCAGAAAAAGAATTGACTATGAGATACTCGATAACGGTTATGATGAATCTCGCTGCCGTCGTCTTGGCGCTCGTTGTTGTTTGGGTGTATGCGCGAGAGCTGTTTGAGTTGGCAGCAATCGTTCTGGGGATTTATTTTGTCTGGATAATAGGGGGATTGGTTCTTCAAAGAAGGAAGCAGAAAGAGCAACCTGTTTCCACGGCTACATGCTGCTCGGCTATTCTTTCTTTGTTCTAGAATTTGTCCAGTTCCCGTTTGGCTAGGAGGATTATGTTTTTCCGGTTTGCGTAGGATTTTGCGTGGCTGCTGAATTTTTCCGATATTATGAATGGGGGTTTTTTGAGGTTGACGTCTTCTGACGCTTTGTCGAGGTTTATGACCACGTTTACGCCTACGGTGCGTTTCCAGTCCAGTATCTGGACTAGGCGTCTTTCGTTTATTTTGGTTATTAGGAGGTCGAATCTGTGGAGTATGCCTGAGGCGCCTTCTAGGGTGATGTTTTGCTCTATCTTGTAGCCTTTTTTTCGGAAGTATTCTGCGGCGAGTTCGTTTAGGGTGGTGTTGGTCATTTTCCCTTGTCCTTTTTTTTCCCCTTATGTGTTAAATATTGGTTTGTGTGAAAAAGGTTTCCGTAGGTTTCGAACATGTATTTGATCGTGGTTTGTGGGGGTTGTGGGAGTTTGTTGGTGGCGGATGCGGGTAAAAAGAGTCGGACGTGCGCATACTGCGGGGCAAGGGTGTGGTTGGCTAAGGCGAAGCGTGTGGGGAGTGCTGAGACATCGAGGGAGGCGGCTGTGTTGGTGCAGCACCTGAAGCGGAAAGATGTGGAGGGTTAGCCTTAGCTTTGGTCCTTGATTGGGCTGAAAGGGGTTGTGTTCTCTGCGTCTAGTCTAGACCGTCCTATTAGGCTCTAAAATGGATGCGGGGGTTGTTGGACGAAAATAGAATTATCTTCTATGCAACGATTTAAATTAGCATTCCACAGATATTTACGAGGAGAGCGCAAGAGATGAGAAGTCTAGCTTGGAAACTAGCTTCGATTTTCATTTTGTTGATTGCTTCTGTGTTTGTGTCTAGGGTTCAGCTGGCACTGGTGGACGCCGAGTTGCCCTCAGACAAAGCAGTCGTTTATTTTGTCCCCCAAGAAGTTCATGCCTACGCCGGTGAACAAATCGCGGTAAGCTTGGTGATTTTCAACGTCACGGGTCTTTACGGTTTTGACGTTGAGTTTTCTTGGAACACGACCATCCTAAAATACGTCAGCCACACTGTGACCACGCCCGTGGAAAGCTACTCGACTCCTCAAGACCCCAGCCCCTACGCTGGCATACTGCACACTCCCATCTTTCAGCTGATGGACGTAATAGATGAGGACGGCGGCATACCTGGCGCTAACCCAGAGACCAAGGCGTGGTTCTCCTACAGCTCAAGAAACCCCGCCCCAGTTTTTAACGGAAACGGCACCGTCTTCACGATGATTCTCAACGTGACGAACCCAGGCACCTGTGACTTGAAACTGCCATCTGTCAAGCTATCAGACAAGAATGGAAACCCGATACCGTATTACAAAATAGAGGGCTTGTTTAGTACTCCAGAAAAACCCCTAGCAGACTTCACGTTCTCCCCAGCCGAGCCGCATATAAATGAAACGATAGTTTTCAACGCGACGCTCTCGAGGGCTAATGGGGGAGTCATAACTGGCTATGAGTGGGATTTCGGGGATGGCAACACCACAACCGTAAGTAATCCGATAATAGCGCATGCTTATCCGAACGCCGTGACCTACAACGTTACTCTAACAATCACAGACAGCGAGAGCTTAACTGACGTCGTGTGGGCTCTGGTCGCGGTTTCAGACATACACGACGTGGCTGTCCTCGGTGTTTCAGCTTCTACCCCTGAAACCTACGTGAGCCATCTGGTCAACGTCACCGTCATCGTCAAGAACAAGGGAACTGCAACCGAAAACTTCGACGTAACCGCCTACTACGACACTTCACCCATAGAAACACAACACGTCACAAACTTAACCCCAAACACTGAGAAAACTCTTACCTTCACATGGAATACGACGGGCGTCCCTCCAGGATTATACTTAATTTCCGCCGATGTCAGCGTGGTTCTCGGCGAAACCGAGGTCATGGACAACTATCTCACTGATGGCACTGTAAACGTTAGGTTGCTACCCGACATCGCCATCTTGAATGTTGTGCTTTCCAAGACTGTGGTGGGGCAAGGCTATTCGGTGCGGATAAACGTCACAGTGGAGAACCAAGGCGACGCAACTGAAACCTTCACCCTCACCCTGTACTGCAACTCAAATATCCTCGAAACCCTGCCCTTAACGTTGAGGGGCGGAACTTCGACGACCCTAAACTTCACGTGGGACACGACAAGCTTCGCCAAGGGCAACTACACCATAAGCGCATATGTGCCCCAAATCCCTGACGAAGAAGACACAGCAGACAACTCTCTCGCCGCCGACAGAGAAGTATGCGTCACCATACTAGGCGATGTAGACGGAGACTTTGACGTCGACCTCTACGACGCCGTCAAACTGCTCATACGCTACGGCAGCCAAAGAGGCGACCCAACCTACGACCCCAACCTAGA
>CAZJAQ010000008.1:0-33519 GCA_964544285.1 uncultured Candidatus Bathyarchaeia archaeon | reverse complement strand
ATATTAAACGAATATACCGACTATCAATTAAAGAAGATAGAAGGCGGAGGATGGAGAACTGTGTGGCGACGAAGACACAGATGCGGCAGAAGAGGAAGATTCCCAAAACCCATCATGTTAGGCATGACCCCGCCTGTAAACATTTTTACTCCAAACCCACCAAGAAACCTAGAACCTATATTCATGGAAATGGCAGAATTAGAAGCCTTCAGACTCGTCGATCTAGAAGGACTATCGCAAGAAGAAGCTGGACAAAAAATGGGCATTTCGAGAGGAACAATCTGGAGACTCGTTCAAAGTGCGAGAAGAAAGACTGCGCAGGCTCTCAGCGAAGGAAGACCATTAAGCATCGCGCCATCCACTTCCGAACGTAACACCTCACGAAATAACGAGACTGGAAGAACTCACTCAGAAAGGCGAAGTCAATAGCTTTCAATTGTAATTCTTGAAACCATGGTTAGTGTAAGCTTTTCCTTTTCAGCAGATAAAAGACTAAACTAACGATCACAACAATCGTAGTAACAACCCAAGGTTCTTGAGGCAAAGAAAACATCAAAAGAATGCAACTAAGGAGACCAAGCAAAGGAATCACAGGGTAAAAAGGAACTCTAAATCCTATACTAGGCATTTTCTTTCTGAGTCTTATGGCAGATAGATTTACTGTTAAGTGAACGCAGAGAAGCGCGAAACTCGTTATTGCCGCTGCCCCTTTCAAATCTAAAGCGTAAGCCAATGCAGTTAACAGTGCACCCATCGCAAGAATTGATATATACGGAGTTCCAAATCTTTGAGACACAATCGCAATTGATTTTGGTAGCTGACCATTCCTTGCCATGGCAAATGCAACTCTTGACAAGCCGAGAAGGTTTGTCAACAAAACGCTCACTGTGGCAATTAAAGCTCCGAGAGAAACGGCAATAACAATCGCGAAATTTCCTGTCGCTTTTACCGTCTCAGCAATGGGCGAATCAGATTGGGCAAGAATTTAATAGTCTTGCAGACCCGCTGCTACAAGTCCTGTTAGGACATAGATTACAAGAGACACAATCAACGCGATCAAAACGGCTAGTGGCAAATTCTTTTCCGGATTCCTAACTTCCTCACCCAAGGTGGATATTCTCCCGAAACCGAGGTATGCAAAGAAGATGAACCCTGCCCCTTGAAGAATCCCGAAAACGCCATTTGGACTAAAGTTTGAGAAGTTTTGGGGATGGATTTGGGCTATCCCAAATCCGATGAATAAGGAAAGGATTGCAATCTTGATTATTACTAAGATACTGTTGACAGTAGCAGATTGTTTCATCCCGATAAGGTTCAAACCTGTCAATATCAGCACAGCCACGACTGCTACTGTCTTTATAGGAAAAATGGGGAATATCGCTACAAAATAACCGGCAAAACCTAGACTAATGGTCACTCCCGCCACTATTTGTGCAAATAACCACAGGCAACCCACAACGAAACCCACGGCGGGAGAAATCAACTCAAATGCGAACGCATATGCACCACCTTCTTTGGGAATTGCTGAACCTAATTCGGCGAAACTGAAAGCCGTGAAGGAGGCGACTAAGCCTGCAATGATTATAGAAATAATGATGGATGGGCCTGCGTAACCTATGGCTATGCCTAAGACAACGAAAATTCCAGCCCCGATTATTGCTCCAATGCCAACCGCTGTGGCGTCAAGAAGGTTTAGAGTTCTTTTAAGGCCCACGGTTCATCATTCATTCTATTGATGCTAAGAGGTTAATTGAATTTTTTATTTTGGATAGCGCGATTTGAATCTTGCCGTAACTCCTTCTTCAAACTGGAAACAACAATTGCACCCTTTTCGATTTACGTTGTGTGGTCAGGGGTGCATGTTTACAGGCATTTCCCTGGAAAAATAGCGATTTCGCCTGTTAAATGCGATCAAATCATAGCGGTTTTGATAGTAGCCTGCGATAGCTTCGAACTCTCGTAGCATGTCCATGAAAATGCGAAGAATATAAACGAATGTGTAAAGCTAGCCCGCCCGACCACCGAAAAAACACCCTTTTGCCCCTAAAACTTTATGCTAACACGCTTCCCCAGAACTTCAAACACCAACTTCTCCACTTTCCCCTTCTGCTCTTTCGTCTTTTCCAAAAGCTGTTCATGTTCCTTCTCCAGAGCGTCAAGTCTGACAACCTCTGCCTCCTTTCCCCTCTTCAGTTCTTCGAGGTTCCTACGCAATTCCTCAAGCCTCGTCTGCGCCTTCTTCGCTTCCTCTGAAGAAACCAGTTGCTGACTCGAAGATAGGGCACGTGCACATTCTTGACGCAGGCTTTCCAGCCTGTTCCCGTTCAGAAGCTCCTCAACTTCCTCTTGCGCCTTCCTTAAGCGGCTGCTTTTCAGCTTAAGTCGTCCACCATCCATCGCTCTCTCCACCTTTTTCAATATGCCCTTAAGCGTCGGATACCCATTTTCCTCAGTGGCGAGAGCAGTGAACGGGTTCTCCAAGTACTGGGTAAGTTTCTCTGCCTCCACAGAGGTAAGGGCGTATGCAGGGTCTCTCGTCATGTTTGCAAACTTCGTTAGAGGTTTTTGGAGATGCCTCAGATCATACTTCACCCGCCCCTGCAACTGTTGAATTGCCAGATTCGCCTCAGCGAGACCGCCGAGCGCTGCACTATTCCTGATAGATTCGATGTTTTGTTCGGTCTCTTCTATCTTCCTTTGAAAAGATTGAATGTTCTCTTCACTACTCACTTTTTGCTGTGCCTGTTCCTCCAAATCATCTGCCAACCTCATTATTTCCTCCGTTTCTGAAAGCAGAGATTCTAAAACTCTTGCCTTTGAATAATCACTTGCCAAAAAAGAGCCTAATTCAGAGACTGCACCCGCCAGTCTCGTGAATGCAAAGTCAAACCTCTTCCTAGTGATAATAAACACAGGTGAAATTCGAGGGAACCAAACGTTCCTCTCCCGCGCTATGGAGAAAAGAGTTTTCCCCAAGGCTCTATTCAGCCCGTCTAGTTCGCTGAAAGACATTCTGGTTGGGAAGGCTATCTTGTCGATTTGTTTCAGGAAGTATTTGGAGAGCTTTTCTGTAACTTTGGCTTTGCGAACTGCCTGTCCCCTCTCCAGCTCTTTACTGGCCTCTTCTGCTAACTTTTCACATGCTTCACGGACATCGCCCAATCTCTCTTTTATCTTGCCGATTAGTTTCTCACTCTGTCCATTAAAAGGCTGCAAAACGTTGGCTGTTTCCCTTTCAACCCATTGCTTGAATTCTTTTATTGGCACTTCAGGAGTTGAAGAAATCATGATCACTTCCGTGATGTCGAGATAAAAAATTGAGGAAGTGGTATTAAGATGTTTCCAAAAAGGCTCGTGGAGTACGTCGTAACCCAAAAGCTTACAATCCAGCAAGATTTAAGGCTAAAACATCCAAGCCCTCTGACCCCTAAGAAACAACAGGTTGCATGACTATGGAGGAAACCACAGAAATCCTTGCCAAGGCGCGCAAAGAAGGCAGAGAAAATCTTCTGGAGCCTGAAGCCAAGGCAATATGCCGAGAATACAATATTCAAGTCACAGAGTTTAAAGTGTCTAAAAACGAGGAGGAAGCCCTCAAGTTCGCTGAAGAAATAGGCTTTCCCGTAGTTCTCAAGATAGTCTCGCCCGAAATCATCCATAAATCAGATGTAGGCGGTGTCGTGGTAAACTTGAAAACCCGCGATGACGTGAAGAAGGCTTACAAAACCATTCTCGCCAACGTGAAGAAACACCAACCAAACGCAAAAATAATAGGTGTTCTTGTGCAAGAAATGGCTCCACCCTCGATGGAAGTCATAGTTGGTGCTGTCAAAGATGAACAGTTCGGGCCCTCAGTGATGTTCGGACTGGGCGGAATTTTCGTGGAAGTTCTAAAAGACGTAGCATTCCGCATCGCTCCAGTGACGAAACAAGAAGCGGAGGCTATGATTACTGAGATAAAAGCCTACCCAGTCTTGCAGGGATACCGAAACCAGCCTCCTCGAGACACGGGCGCAATAGCAGAAATAATAGCAAACACTTCCAAACTCGTGACAGACCACCCGGAAATAAAGGAGTTAGACCTGAACCCCGTGATGGTCTACGAGAAAGGAGCCAAAACAGTCGATGCGAGAATCATACTCGAAACATAGCGTAATTCATGTAGGGACGCCGACTAGGCAACGAGGAGGAGTACAGTTGAGGCTTGAAGGGCTGAGAGGCGTGCTTGACGGAAAAGAGCAAGAAATAAGAAAACTTAACCAAGAACTCAAATCTCTTAAGGAGCAACACGACTCGCTCAGTCTGGATGCGAAACAGTGGGCAGAAAAAAGAGATGTAATCCACAAACAGATTAAAGACCTACGATTAGAAGCCGCAACCACCAAAGAACGACGAGACGCTGTCAACGCAAGAGTAAAGGCACTGAAGATGCAAAGGGACCAAGCGAGGACGCTGGCGAAAGAGAAAGTTGAAGAAGTCAAGCAATTCAAGGAACGACTACGACTTCTAAGTGCAAGGAAACCGAAACAGACCGCAGACGCCCTTAAAAAAGAGAAAGAAGAAATCGAATGGAAAATCCAAACATCCTCCTTAACGATTCAGGAAGAAAAACCCCTCGTCGAAAGAGCAAATCAACTCGAAATCCAACTCAACACCCACCAAAAAATAGTCAACACTAGAGAAAAAATCACAGACACTCTGGAAAAAACAAAAGCACTGAATGAAGAGGCAAAGCTCTTTCACACACAACTCTCAGAACTAGCCCAACAAAGCCAAGAACTCCACAACAAAATGCTAGAGATTATAGACAAAGCGAAGGCATTGAAAACAGAAGCAGACAGCTACCATGAAACCTTTGTTCAAATCAGACAAAGATCCCAGAAGATTCAGGAAGAATACCTCGCAGTCGAAAAGAAGGTCAAGGCGCTGAAAAAAGAGTTGACGGAAAAGGAGAAAAAAGAGAAGGAGACGTTGCAGGAAGAAACACGGAAGAAGTTGAAGGCAAAGACTTTAAAAAAGCTGAAACAAGGCGAAAAATTGACGTTTGAGGAATTTAAGCTTCTAGCAGAAGAACCGATTTAGTAAATACTTATACCACGCACGAAATTTCTTATTAATAGAACATAAAGTTAAAGTTGCAGCAACCCGCAAAGAAAAGTGGAACAACAGATGGCAGCAAAGGGAAAAGAGGAAAGACTCCTGATTCTGTGCGTTGACCGAGACGGCGACATAAACGCGAAGGCAGAGGGAAAGACCCCGATACTGGGCAGAAAAGAAAACCTCGACGCAGCCATTTCTCTAGCCCTGAAGGACCCGGAAGAACCAGACGCTAACGCTATGTTTGAGGCGGTAAGGGTTTACGACCAGCTCAAGAAAGAGGGGCAGCCCAATGAGAATTTCCAGATCGCTACAATCTCCGGCTCACAGCTTCTGGGTGTTGAAGCGGATAGAAAACTGGTCAGAGAATTAAACACGGTCTTAGAGACTTTTCCAGCCAACAGCGTGATTCTCGTAACCGATGGGTACGCAGACGAGGCAGTGTTGCCACTGGTTGAGTCTAGGGTGCCCGTCACATCTGTTCGGAGAATAATCGTCAAACACAGCGAATCCCTCGAAGAGACCGCGGCACTCTTCGGTAAATATCTGAAGGTAATCACCGAGAACCCCCGCTATTCACGAATCGCCCTCGGAGTTCCAGGACTACTACTGATAATTCTAGCTGTAATGTACCTGGGGGGGTGGCTATACTATACTTGGATAGCTTTCCTCATAGTCCTGGGAGCCATCCTCCTCACAAAGGGGTTTGGTATCGACAGAGCAACAAAACATTTCATCCGGTGGATAAGAGAATACGAGCCTCCTCCCCTTCCAGTTCAAATTGCAGGGTTCGCCGTTGCCGCCGGAATCATAGCTGCTGCTGTGGGCATATTTCTGGGAATAAACGAAGCAGCAGGAGCAGTCGTCACGTATCCGGCGAACTTGGAAGGATGGCTAAGCTTGTTGCCGACGCTTTTGGGCGAGTTTATTGGACAAAGCATATACTTGATAGTCATCGGCATCTGCGTCATACTGTCTGGAAGAGCCATACGTTGGTATTTTGAACGTGACATCAGACTCCTTCGCACTCTGGTCTTCATCGTCGTGATTGCTTGGTCTTCGCAGATATTCAGCCAAGTTTCAGCAATCCTCATCGACCCAACCATCAAGGGAGCTGAGCTTGTTTTCACGATATTCATCGGCATATTGTTGGCTATCGCTATGTCTCTTATCGCCTTAGTAATCAACATAAAGTATGGTAGCTTCTTCAAGAAGAGGCAGAAGAAAGTTGAAGAATTCGAGCAAAGCTAGCGTAGCCATCATCGGCGGTAGTGGCCTGGAAAGTTTGCTTATTGAAGTTGAACATGTAAGGGTTGGCACTCCATACGGGTTGCCTTCGCCGATTTCTGTTGGAAAGGTGGGGGAAAAATCGGTTGCTTTTCTTCCCCGCCACGGCGTGAGCCACAGCGTGCCACCCCATCGTGTGAACTATCGAGCTAACATTTTTGCCTTGCATACGCTTGGAGCGGAGAGAGTTCTTGCAACCAACGCCGTAGGGGGCATAAATAAACGCTTAAAGCCTGGAGACTTAGTAGTCCCCCACGACTTTGTGGATTTTACCAAGCTTCGAAAAGGAACTTTTTATGATGACGCTCCCGTGACGCATGTAGACATGTCTCAGCCTTACTGTCCTGAAACTCGCCAAGTTCTGTTAGAAGCAGTGAAGCACGTCGGAGAACACGTTTTTGACGAGGCAGTTTTGGCTTGCACCGAAGGACCGAGATACGAGACGCCCGCAGAAGTTAACATGCTCCAAAGCTCTGGATGCGACGTAGTAGGGATGACAGGCATGCCTGAAGCTGTTCTTGCTCGAGAATTAGAGATGTGTTACGCTTCCCTCTGCTATGTTTCTAACATGGCTGTTGGGCTGCAAGAACGCCAAACCATCACCGAGCTTAAGGAGATTGCAGAGAAGAAGAAAAACATCATTGAGCAAGTTTTAAAAGAGGCGATTGTTTCTTTACCGAAGACGCGTAACTGCGTTTGTAAACACGCCTTAAAGGACGCACGGCTTTGAGGTCTAACCTACTATGTTAAAGGGCTTGCTCTCAGCAATCGGTGCCTACAAGGTTTACGAGCGATGGCTCTGGCATCAAGTGAAAAGCGGCAAGATGCCCGACCACATTGCCATCATCTTGGACGGTAATAGACGTTGGGCTTCTGAGAAACTGCTCGAATCGTGGGTTGGCCATCAACATGGGGCTGAACGAGTTAACCAGTTGCTCGATTGGTGCCTAGACTTGGGCGTGCAATGTGTGACTTTATACGCCTTTTCCACTGAAAATTTTGACCGAACAACACAAGAGGTTGAAGAGATTCTGCGTATTGCTGAGGAGAAGTTGCGGGAGATTTTAACCGATGAACGTATTCATAAAAATAAGATTCGAGTGAAAGTTATAGGACGAGTTGGACTGCTGCCGAAGCGGATGCAAGAGTTAATTCGACAAGTAGAAGAGACCACTCAAGCCTATGACAAGCAGTTTCTGACCGTAGCTTTGGCTTATGGAGGGCGTGCAGAGATCGTCGATGCCGCGAAGAAAATCGCTGAGAAAGTGAAGCATGGCGAGTTGCCTGTGGAGAAGATTGATGAGGACGTGTTTGAGAGGTTCTTGTACACTGCCCACATGCCTAAGCCAGATCCTGACTTGATTATTCGGACGAGTGGAGAGGAGCGATTGAGTGGATTTTTGCTGTGGCAAAGCGCTTACAGTGAGCTGTGCTTTTTAGACGTGTTTTGGCCTGATTTTCGGCGAATCGACCTGTTTCGAGCGGTGAGGACTTACCAGCGACGAAAACGTAGGTATGGAAAATAGAGCGCCTTCAGTGCCTTGTCCTTCTTTCTCGCCGTGTTTTCTTTATCATATGCTCTACTTGTTCAACGGCGGTGCCCAAGTATTTCTGAGGGTCGAGAGCGTTGCCTATATCTTCTTCTGTTAGGAACCTCCGAACTTCTTTGCTTCCAGCTAGAGCCTTTTCGAAGTGGAGGTTTTTCAGTTCGCTCTTGATCGTCAGCTTTCGGAGAAGTTCATGGGCTTCTTGACGGTTCATCCCCTTCTCCACAAGCCTAGCCATGACAGCCTCGGACATCATTCGCCCCTGCGTGATTTTCAGATTTTGCTGCATCCGTCTTTCGTCGATTCGCAGGTTAGCTAAAACATCTATCATGAGGAATAGCATGTAGTCTAATAGGATGCATGACTCTGGAATGATGAAACGTTCAGCCGAAGACTGGGTTAAATCTCTCTCGTGCCAAGTAACGACATTCTCGAGTGAGGGGACGACTAAGCCTCTCATTACCTTCGCTAACCCACAAACTCTCTCACAAATCTCTGGGTTACGTTTTTGCGACATGGATGAGCTGCCCACCTGCTTCTCATATTCAAAAGCCTCGAACAACTCTGCAATTTCGGGTCGTTGCAGTTCTCGGATTTCAGTAGCTATATTGTCCAGCGAGGAGGCGATTAAAGCCAAGAGACAGATGAATTCTGCGTGGCGGTCCCGTTGCACTATCTGTGTGGAAATGTCAGCATGTTTTATGCCTAACTTTTTCATCACGAGTTCTTGAACCTTCATGGCATGGGAGCCCAACCCTGCCTGCGTGCCCACAGCGCCCGTCATCTTTCCGACCAACACGCGTTCACTGCATTGCCTTAATCTCTGAATGTTTCTAGCATTTTCTCGCAGCCAAACAGCGAACTTAAAGCCCAAAGTTATCGGCAACGCATGTTGACCATGCGTCCTGCCAACCATTATCGTCCTTTTATGCTTGCTAGCTTTTTCCATCAGAACCTGTTCTAAGCTACTTAATTTTTGCTCGATGAGTGTCGTGGCATCCTTTAAGACGAGGGCGTTTGCGGTGTCAACGATGTCGTAGCTTGTTGCGCCTAAATGAACGTAGGCGCCGCTTGAACCACTCTGCTCGGCTAAAGCTCTGACCATTGAGGCTACGTCATGCTTAATCTCTTGCTCGATGGCTTTAACGCGTTCAAGCTTAACGTACCGCGTCGAGGCTTTCTTCACGATCATTTCTGCGTCTTTCCGCGGTATATCTCCAACTTGGGCGTGTGCCCATGCGAGAGCTGCTTCAACGTCTAACATTCGTTGGAGCCTGTTTTCCTCTTCGAAAATGGCTCTCATTTCCTTTGTTCCATGACGCCCCGTGTCGATGGGAAGTATCGGCATTTCACCTACCCCAAAGCATGTTAATAGTTCGCTGCTTTAAAGATTAGGCTTTAAGCCTTTACTCCCACTACTTTAAGGCGGAGGAAGACGATGGGTGCATTGGTTGCCACTGTAGGTAAAAGAGGCGCAAACGTGTTCGATGCAACCGTCACGATGCTCGAGACGTTAAGCCATCGGGGTTCTGATGCCTTTGGAATCGCCTCGCCCCACAAGATTTCAACGGAAAAAACCGTAGAAGAGCTACGAAAGAAAGACATAGACTCGAACGCTCTGATAGGCTACGATTTTGCCAAAATCTTACCCCGAGATAACGTCCAGCCCGTCCAAAAACAAGGTTTCGCTTTTGTTCTTGACGGTCGACTGTTTCCTGTTTCCTCAAAAAATGAAGTAGAATTTGTGGCTGAAGAAATCGCTGAAATTGAAGACAAAGCGATGCGTATCATTCGCAGTTTTGACGGTGATTACGTTTTCGCAATGACAAAAGATGATGGAATCGCTGTGGGACGAGATTCCGTTGGAGCGTGTCCGCTTTATTTCGGTGAAAACGAAGACATTTGTGCTGTGGCTTCGGAACGCAAGGCGCTATGGAAGATAGGCATCACAGGGGCTACATCGTTTCCTCCTGGAAAATTCGCTGTCATAAACGACGAAGGTTTCACTTTAGAAACTGCTAGGGTGATAACTCAGCCTCCACTGCAAGAAATAGACGAAGAGACGGCGATTCAGCGGCTCAAGAGTGCCCTGCTTCAATCAGTAGGAGAACGAATTTCTGACGTTAATGAGGCTGCAGTGGCTTTTTCTGGGGGTCTCGACAGTAGCGTCATCGCCTTCCTGACGAAACTATGCGGTATTGACGCCCATTTAATTTGTGTTGAACTAGAAGGGCAGAAGGAAACTGCGTTTGCGGAGCGTGCTGCAGAGACTCTCGACCTGCCTATTCATGTTGTTACTTATTCGAGTGACGACCTAGAGGAAGACTTGCTGAAAGTTCTATGGCTAGTCGAAGAGCCCAGCCCTCTAAACACTGGCATTGCAGTACCCGTTTTCTGGATTGCTGAACAGTCTGCTAAACTTGGCTTTCACGTGTTGTTGGCTGGGCAGGGAAGCGACGAGCTTTTCGGAGGGTACCGGCGATACCTTGAAAGCTATGCCAAAGGTGGTGCTGCTGGCCTGCAAAGAAGGCTGTATGAAGATGTTGTTGCTTGCCATGAAACGAACTTTCAAAGAGACAACAAAGTTTGCTCTTTCCACAGAGTAGAGTTGAGACTGCCCTTCGCCGACTGGGAAGTAATCCAACTCGCTCTAAGCTTCCCTGCTCGCTTGAAGATAGCTTCTCCGAGAGACGCTTTACGGAAGAAAGTGCTAAGACGAACCGCCACGATGCTCGGAATCCCAGAATCCATAGCAGAAAAACCTAAAAAAGCCATCCAATACACGACGGGCGTAAACCAAGCATTAAAAGGACTTGCCAAGAAGAAAGGTTTAACTCTGCGAGAATACGTGGAAAAGGCTTTCAAAAAAGCCTACAAAACGCTGGAATAACAGGTGACTAAAACAGCCATACTCTTCACGCCAAAATACTATGCGCATAACACGGGACCTAGTCATCCCGAGTCTTCGAGAAGACTGGAAGTGATAATAGACGAATTGGAAAGACTGAACCTGTTTGCTTCTTCGAGTGAATGTGAGTTGGTTAAACCCCCTCTCGCAAGCATGGAGGATTTGGAGCTTGTTCATGATCGAGCGCATATTAAGCTAGTGAAAAGGGTTTGTGAGCGAGGCGGAGGTTTGCTTGACCTTGGCGACACGGTGGTCTCTTCGGAAAGCTTTGAGGTGGCACGTTACGCTGTCGGAGGAGCGGTTAAGGCTGTGGACTTGGTTTTGAGTAAAAAGTTTAGGAACGCCTTTGCCTTGGTTAGACCGCCTGGACATCACGCTGGAGCCTACTACGCAGCAGGTTTTTGCGTGTTCAACAACGTGGCTGTCGCGGCGGCCCACCTGATTGAAAGGTCTCATCTTGAGCGGGTTTTGATTTTGGATATCGATGCGCACCATGGGAACGGGACACAAGAAATCTTCTACGACACTGAAAAGGTTCTTTACATAAGCTTACATGAAGACCCATGGGATTTTCCTGGAACCGGTTTCGTGGACGAGGTGGGGGAAGGCGAAGGATTGGGGTACAATATTAACATCTCCTTTCCCTTCAGAGTGGGCGACAAAGCGTATTTGAAGGCGTTTAACGATGTTGTTGTTCCCATTATGCAGCAGTACAAGCCTCAATTTATCTTGGCATCTGTTGGGTACGATGGTTACTTTGGCGACCCTGTGGCGA
Organism: uncultured Candidatus Bathyarchaeia archaeon; assembly: GCA_964544285.1. GTDB lineage: Archaea > Thermoproteota > Bathyarchaeia > Bathyarchaeales > SOJC01 > CAYGVX01. The sequence goes on along the minus strand of CAZJAQ010000008.1, from coordinate 21,905 downwards.
AGCTAGGCCTTTCTGCTACTAGCTATGCTTCAGTCTTCGAGAAGGTTCTTGATTTGGCGTCGTCCCTTTGTGGGGGCAGGTTCGTCGCTGTGTTGGAAGGTGGCTACAACCTGAAAAAACTTGGAAGACTCGTGGCGTTGTCGGCTTCGAAGATGGCAGGTCTTCCATACTCGTTTAAGGACGAAAGCCCCCGAGTGAGTTCGAGAGCTGAGAAACAAGCGGAGAGGGTCTTAGATGAGGTTAGGAGAGTTCAGTCGGCTTTTTGGAGTTTAAAGCCCTAGGCTTTGATATGTGGAAGGGTTACGTTGCGCGTTCTCGGCGCTTATTCTAGACCATCCTAATAGGCGCAAGTATGAATGCTGTGTTTCTGAGTTAGTGATTGCTGAAGATTAGACTTGCAGGTGCGAGTCAGTGCCCTATACGGTGAGAGCGTTAAAAAGAGCATAGCCAAAGCTTAAATGATTAGCTTTCCATGTTCTATCATTGGTTTTTATGGAGAAGCTGAAGGTTTATATTCACAGCTTTGAGCTTCCCACGGTCGGGTTTGTTGACAAAGAAGGCGCCATGCATGCTTGCGCCCAAGCTCAGAAGACCGCTTTCGAAAAGCTAGGGTCCTTCTCGAGTATGCTTGGAAACCGTCACGTATCTGACGAGGATAGGATAGTTTTGATGCAGGTTGAAGGCTTCTGCAGAAATAACAACTTGGAGTTTGAAGTAGTGGACTTGGGAACCATGAGTTTATTGGCGAAATTACGGCTGAGAATGAAAGGCTTAAAGACTCCTGCAGTTGGATGTGGAGAGAAAATATTCTCCGGTGTTCCCAATGGTAAGGACTTGAGGGAGCTTCTGAAAAGCTAACGAACGACCTACCCCATGCCTCTTAGGCTATCCTCGGCTTTTCAATTGGCTGGCCTTCAGTTTGAATTCTTGTAGAGACATTTGTGCGACTTGGGAGAGTGCTTCAGCCACGCAGACTATGATGACGTCTCTCAAATCGGTTTTTGCAAGCTGATTCTGTTTCAACTCTTCCTGCTGAAAGAACTGTGTCGTCAGCTTAACTTTGTCTCGCAGGCTTCTCGGCCAGTACAAAACGTCTCTAACCATGGGCACTTGTGTTCACCTAGCATCACCATTTCGGCATAGTTGCAACGCCGATTCTACTTCCACTCGTTTGCTCTGATCAGCGCTCCATCCCCAATAATAGATGTAGAATTTGTCCTCCACCATAATCATAGCAGGATACATGACACCACTTTCATCCCAAGAACCAGACCCTCCATTAGAATCGGGTCTTTTGGAAACTTTTGCAGCGTAGCAAAGGGGTTGGAGCCGAAGGCAAAACCTCCCCTCCATCTGTTTCCGTCGTTTCCAGAATAGAGGATGTAGTAGACGCCAAGCATCCATGTTCCACTTATACGCCTCAATTGAGAATCATCCCATTCGCCTGCCGCGCCTTTGGATAGGATGATGGCTAGCTGACAACTTTGGCGTCTTTGCCCTTCGGCTTGCCGATGGCTGCTTTGATGCCCTCCGCCTCACTGACCCAAATAGTTCGAATAGTATTCGGTTGAAATTCCTCTACATGGCGATGGCCGCTGCGGATGTATTCTAAGGCTTGGCCCAAGGCATGTTGCCGACGCTCAAGAGAAAAATGGCGGCGTGAAGTTAAAACTCAAAATTGCCTAGGGATACAATATTTTAGCAGGTGGCGACAATAGTAAGACAAGAGGAGAGAGTGGGCTACTTGAAGGTTTTAGATGCCGAGTTGATGGAGGCTTTAGAGGCAAAGTATGGGGGTCTTTTGGAGACAATCTGGCCAGAAGAATACTCGTTCAAAGACCATTTCAAGAAATTAATCATCACTGTTCTTTCTCAGAACACAAGCAACGCCAACACCATCCGCGCCTACAAGGGTTTGGCAGCTAAGTTCGATGTCACTCCTCGAGTGCTTGCGTCTGCAGACATCGACCAGCTGAAGGAGGCTATTCGAAGCGGAGGGCTATACAACGTTAAAGCCAAACGCTTAAGGGATGTTTCCAAGGCTGTTTTGGAGAAGTTCAATGGCAATGTTGCGTCAGTGCTTGCCTTACCGAAGGAAGAGGCAAAGACAAAGCTTATGGAGTTGCCTGGAATCGGCGACAAGACCGCAGATGTTCTCCTAACCAGCAGACATTCGTACCAGAAAGTGTTGCCCATAGACACTCACTTCGACAGAGTTGCAAAACGACTAGGAATTGCGGGATCAGACGCAAACTATGATGAAGTGCAGAAAGCCTACATGCAGTTTCTACCAGAACCTATTCGAGAACGAGCTTCGGGACTGCTCTGGCTACTTGCCAAAAACACCTGCAGGGCACAAAACCCAAAATGCATCAACTGTCCCCTTCGTAAAATATGCGAATATGGTAACAAAGACTGATGCGCGCGCCTTCATATCGAGGTTGTGCTGACATCGAAAGGACAAAAAGTCGCCGGTCAACTAGCAAAAATAGAGCAAACCTAGAAGCCTACAGTAGACCGAAGCGATTTGGGTATCTTGTCTAAGACCTTCTTGTCATAGCCGCCGAAGACGTTCGCAGCATGCTTTTGGTATTCGATTTTGTCAGGGTCTATGCCAATCAACTTCGCCGTGACGGCGTCGGCTTCCACAGAGTTCCTGCTCCCCACAAAAACGCCCAACTCCTTTATCTCGTTGACCCAGTAGCATGGCGAAAAGAGGCTCCGATAGATCTTATTAATGTCCACGATGCTCTGAGATAGGCGACTGTCGTTTTTGCCATGCCACTTTCCATACCTTGCAGGGTCAGGGATCAGGCCAAACAGGTTTTTAGTTGAGAGCGATACTTGTTCGCGTGTTCGTCGACTGTTGTTTAGGCTGATTAGGGTGCTGCCTTTAAGCTCGTGAACCTTCGTGGGCACGAAGCTGTACATTCCTTGGCTGACCAGTACTCCGTATTTGTTGTCAACCAAATCTCTAACTTCGTCGGCCTCAAGGGTACGAGTAGACCAAACTTCTTCTGTGACGTTTATGTACTCCACGTCGTGTTTTGCCAATACTTTGTCGATGCCACTATGACTGAGAAACCATTTGTCTTGTTCCCTAATCCACCGCCACTTCGCCTTGGCGTTGCTTGGAGTTACGACTTCTTGTGGTTCTGGTCCAGTGTTGAGCTCGTTACGCCAGGCAGTGTAGCCCTCAACGATTTTGACTCTGCCCCCTAAATCAGAAAAAAGCCAATCCAGTGTCTGGGCAGAAGTGAAGGTGTGGGCGTTGCTCCAGTTGGGTTTCACCACGAAAATTGCCCCTTGAACTTCAAGCTCTCTCAAAAAAAAGCTGAAATCTTTCGCGCTGGCAACTCTGCTGATGACTACCATGGGGCGCCCTCTCTACGGAATTACCACTACAGAGCATCGAGATTATTAAAATAGCGCTTCACTCGTTGTTAAAACACCACGTTTGGCGTCTTACTGTAGCCCTCCGCAACTTATGAAAGCATCGAACAACTTTGAAAGACACGAAGCTAAGACGACGGTGTTTTTCAGTAGGAGTGCTTTCTAAGCGCAGAATTCAAAACCTCAAAACCCTCTTCCAGCAACCCTCTATACTTCTTGTTATACAGCGCTGCCGCTGGATGAAACATGGGAATGGCAATGACTGGAAAGTCAAAGGGACTAATTTCATACACTTTGCCGTGAACTCTTGCCACTCCATTCACTTCGATTCCCGCTTTAGAAAGAACATACGTTGCTGAATGCCTGCCCAGCATCACCAAAAACTGTGGCTGAATAACTTGAGCTTGTCGCGTCAAGTACAGCTTGGTGCAAGTAGCAACTTCATCTGGCTTTGGGTCTCGATTTCTTGGCGGTCGGCATTTGACAACGTTCGTTATGTAAACCTTCCTTCTAGAAAGCCCGACATTTTGTAGTAATTCGTCGAGGAACTTACCCGCAGCGCCGACAAAAGGCAAACCCCTCAAGTCTTCCTGTCTGCCCGGCGCTTCGCCGATAAACATTATTCTCGCATCGACATCTCCGTCGCCTGGAACCGCGTGCTCACGGTGTTCCCATAGTCTGCATTGAACACAAACCACCACTTCGTCGTTAATTTTCTCTATCAGTTTTTCCTTAGACATCCCGACTACCGACGCTCTACTCAACCTCGACTGGCATATATTTTTATTCGTTCACAAACAGACCAGTTTGGGATGAACCATGTCGAGCTTTGAACATGCTTACAAGGGCGTGAAGGTAAGGATACTCGTGGGAGACATCACGAAACTGAAAGTCGACGCCATCGTGAACCCTGCTAACTCTCTATTGTACATGGGCGGCGGTGTAGCGGGAGCGATAAAACTTGCGGGTGGGGCGGCAATTGAAGCAGAGGCTTTGAAAAAAGCACCCGTAAGAGTGGGAGAAGCCATAGCTACGGGGGCAGGGCGACTGCCAGCAAAGTTTGTCATCCACACGCCCACGATGGCTAGACCCGCGATGCAAATCGCCGAGAAGAACGTTCAGTTAGCAATGCGGAGCGCTTTAAAGTGCGCTGAAAACCTAAAGCTTAGCAGCATCGCGTTTCCCGGCTTGGGCACAGGTGTCGGAGGACTATCGATGGAAACTGCGGCAAACGTCATGATGCAAGAACTGAAGACTCACTTAGACGCACCCACTATACTTAAAGAGGTGGTATTTGTCGGCTACAGAATCGAGGCGGCTGAAGAATTTGAGAGAGCCCTCTTGAAAGCCTTCATAAGTGTCGGATAGTCAAATTATTAGGTAGGCGTATTCTAATAAAGTGTCGGTTTTCTGTTTCTTAGTAACATCTTTCCGACAATCTTAAATATTAGTTAAACAGAGAAATCTGTAGAGAGTGTTCTCATGTCGGTAATTTCCAGCAAGAAGCCAGATACCAAAGAGGGTTTCATCCGGCAGTTGAGTGAAGCTATCGTCGAGCAAATTCAGATGAAGAAGCGAAAACCGACAATTGCGGGGACTGCGAGACATATGAACATCCACAGAGACACTCTTTATCAGTGGATGAAGGAGTTCGAGGTAAGCTTTAATCAAGTTTACAAGGAAGCAGTGACGTCCATGAGAAGTGTGAGAAAATCCGAGAAGCCTGTTTATCTAATCGGAGAAGCCTTGGTGGGCGAGGGAGACGAAGTTGCCCATGTTGACTTGCTGATTGGTGATAAAGACGGTCCTGTAGGAGAGGCTTTTGCTTCGGGCATGTCGAACCTATCCGCTGGGCACACCCCCCTTTTGGCGGTGATAAGGCCTAACCTTCCTCCCAAACCCCACACGCTTCTCATTCCGAAAGTGACTGTTAGGAATCTTGAAGAGGCTGGCAAAATCTTCGGACCAGCGCAAGCGGCTGTTGCGAAGGCGGTTGCAGACTCGGTTGAGGACGGAGTTGTTCCCAAAGACAAGATAGAGGATTGGGTAGTCATATGCAGCGTCTTCATCCATCCCAACGCCAAAGATTACAGAAGGATATACCACTACAACTACGGCGCTACCCGACTGGCACTGAAAAGAGCGTTGGACAAGTACCCATCCCTCGACAAAATCATATACGACAAGGACAGGGCGAAACATCCCATAATGGGCTTCAAAGTACCCAGACTCTGGCGACCCCCGTACCTGCAAATAGCCTTGGACATTCCCAGCTTTGAAAAGACTAAAAGCATAGTACAGGAGCTCCCCGAAAGCGACCGAATAATCCTTGAAGTTGGTACGCCACTGCTGAAAAAATACGGCGTCAAAGTGATTAGGGACCTGAGAGAGTTAGCCAAGGACGTGTTCATCATAGCAGACCTAAAGACCTTAGACGTTGGAAAAGTAGAGGTTGACCTAGCCTTCGAGGAAACTGCTGACGCAGTCGTAGTAGCAGGGTTAGCGGCGAAGGAGACCCTAGACGGCTTCATATACGAAGCGAAAAAACTGGGAATATACGCCGTGGTTGACATGATGAACGTAGAAGACCCCTTAAAGAAGCTGCAGCAACTCAAGGAAATGCCTGACGTGGTAATCTTGCACCGTGGCATCGACACGGAAACGGGAAAAACGCTCGGCTTGGAACGCATCCGAGAGCTGAAGCAAGCATTCGCAGACAAAAAGTTTCTCGTGGCAGTCGCAGGCGGAATAATTCCCGAAACCGCAAGGGATGCATTGGAGAAAGGTGCCGACATCTTAGTTGTCGGAAGGTATGTAACTCAGTCTAAGGATGTGAAACGTGCTGCAAGAGAATTCTTGGAAATAACGCAAGCGATGAGAGAGGACATCGACGTATACAGAGTCCACGTGGAATAGCCTCGCGGCTAAATCGTTAAAAACAACAAGCCATACAATCTGCTAAACTGCAACGTTGAATGTGAAGAATCATGGCAGACGCTATAGTGGTTTTCTCAATAGTTGCCGGCATAATAGCTGTTGGTTTCTTAGCAAACTTGTTATTCAAGAAGACTGGGCTTCCAAGCAGCTTGTTCTTAATCTTAATTGGGATCATTCTCGGCCCCATTTTGGCATTGGTTTCTCTAGAAGAGGTCAACCCCGTTACCCCCTTTTTGACCACTCTCACTTTGATGATGATACTCTTCGAAGGCGGCCTTAACATGGATATTTACAAGGTTATCTCGCAAAGCTTTAGAGCGGCTATTCTAGCGGTCTTGTATGTTGTTTCTGCTACGGCATTCGTCACTCTGTTCGCCCGTTTCTTTCTTGGTTTTCAGTGGCTTGAAGCCTTGATGCTGGGTCCAATGACGGCTGGAACGAGCTCCGTAGTCATTATTCCTCTAGTCTCAAAGTTAGGCGTCAACAAAGAGGTTGAAGTCACTTTGTCGTTAGAGTCAACGATAACCGACGTATTGAACATCGTGTTAGTGTTAGTCATTCTACAAACCTACGTAAGCGGTTTCGTTGACATTCAACAAACTCTTGTTACTATAATAGGAAAATTCGCTGTGGGCGCAGTTTTAGGTGCGGTGGTGGGCATATTGTGGATTAGGGTACTCTATCTAGAAAGGAAAGAAGAATATGTTTACATTCTAACATTAGGTGTTCTGATCGGTGTTTACGCAATTTCTGAAACATTCGGGGGAAGCGGCCCCTTGTCTGCTCTTCTTTTCGGTCTCATGCTGGGAAACGATAGAGAAGTTTTTAGGACTCTGAGGGTCAAATTGGATTTAAGCTATTTGAGCGAAGTCAAAACTTTTGTGAAACGTACTCAAGGAGAGCTTGCCTTTCTGATTCGAGCTTTCTTCTTCGTCTTTCTCGGGCTCATTTACGGCTTAGGTGGGGGTGAATTTCCAATATGGTTAGGCGTTCTTATAGCCTTAATAATCGTCTCAGTAAACTTGGTGTTTCGCCACGCTGCTGCAACTATTGCGACATGGAGAACCAACATGTTCCAGTATCGTCGTTTCATGACTTTTATGTGTGGGATAGGACTAGCAAACGCCACCCTCAGCATTCTGATATACGAAGAACTGAGTCTAACAGTTCCCTATGCATATCTCTATCCTACCATCGTAACAAACATAATTATGGTGACAAACATAATTACTTCTATCGCACCATTGGGTAAAACTCGCAGATAGGCGGGCAGGTTCTTGGGCAAGGTAAGCGCTTTAATCAAACTGATACGCCCCATAAATTGTGTGATGATGGGGTTTGCAGTGATCGTTGGAGCTGCTCTAGCTGGGAAGGAACAGATTATCCAACAACTTCAAAGCCTATCGCTCGGCTTCTCAACAGGTTTTTTCCTCACTGGCGCAACTATGGCAATCAACGACTACTACGACAGAGAAATCGACGCCATAAACGAGCCCAAACGACCCATCCCAAGTGGCGCAGTGAGCCCAAAAGAGGCACTGGTCTTCGCCTCTGTTCTGACAGTTTTTGGCTTTTTGACTGCGCTGTTCACGAACTGGCAATCCCTAGTTATAGCGTTGGCTGCTTGGGCTGTTTTCGTTCTCTACACCACGAAGGGCAAGCGTACAGGTTTTCTTGGGAACCTAATGGTCAGCGTCTGCATCGCAGTGCCCTTCATCTACGGAGGCTTCGTAATCGACAGGGGAATCATAGCCACAACTGGCATTTTCGTCTCCATAGTTTTTCTCGCTAACACCGGTCGCGAAGTCATCAAAGGAATCGCAGACGTTCAAGGCGACAGGAAGAGCAACATCAGGACGATTGCAGTGCTTCATGGAGAGAAAAAGGCAGCAATCGTTGCCACTCTTTTCTATCTTTCCGCTGTTTCCTTAACCCCTTTACCCCTGCTTTTGGGAATCGTCTCCTCATGGTTTATCCCCTTTGCATTCTTCACCGACATGGGCTTGATTCTGGCTTCTGTTCTACTCCTCTTAAACCCCTCGAAGGAAAACGCTAGAAGGATTAAGAACCGAAGTTTGTGGTGGTTCATGACTGGGTTGCTGGCGTTTATCGTTGGAGCTTAGTTGCTTAAACTGTAAATATTTAGGTTAGAACTGCACAAGAATGAGGAAGAGAGATCGGAATGTCTTCCATGCCTATTAAAGAAATCCTCGAAGGAAAACACGAAGACGAACATGTTAGCATTCGGGGATGGGTTTACAGAAAACGCGAAAGCAAAGAAACCATTTTCCTGCTGATACGAGACGCCACCGGAATAGTACAATCCACCGTAAAACAAGGAACAGAAGCCTGGAAAGAAGCGGAGAAAATAACCATAGAATCTTCCACCACACTCAGTGGACTAGTGAGAAAGGACAAGCGTGCCCCTAGAGGCTACGAGATTGCAGCTGAAAAAATGGCGATTATCGGTCTTGCCGAGACGTTTCCGATTGCTAAAGATCTAAGCGAAGATTTTCTCCGCGACGTCAGACATTTGTGGCTGCGAAGTAAGAAGATGAACTTGGTTATGAGAATAAGAAGCGAAGTCCTGTGGCTCATGCACAAATTCTTCAGGGAAAAAGGCTTCATAGAAATCTCGCCTCCAATGTTCATAACCAGCGCTTGCGAGGGTGGCGCAACGCTTTTCAGTGCTAAATACTTTGACCAAGACTTGTACCTTACTCAGAGCGCTCAACTGTACTCGGAGGTTCTCATATACTCTTTAGAGAAGGTTTACACCTGTGCCCCTTCTTTCCGAGCCGAGAAAAGCCGAACCATACGCCATCTTTGCGAGTATTGGCATGTGGAACCCGAGTGGGCTTTTGCAGACATGAACGATGTTATGCGGGTTGAAGAAGAGTTAGTCAGCTACGTCTGCCAGAAAATAGCAGAATGCTGCAGCCGAGAGCTCAAAGAGTTGGGTGTCGACGCCCAGAGGCTTGTGAAGATAAAGCCGCCTTTTCCTCGAATAACCTACAAGGAGGCGATTGAGAAGTTGCAGAAGAAGGGCTTCGACATCGAATGGGGTGTAGACATGGGCTTCGATGAAGAGAAAGCCCTAGCTGAAGACTTTCAGGCGCCTTTCTTCGTCTACGATTATCCCAAGGAGATTAAAGCGTTCTACTGCAAAACCTACCGAGACAAGCCTCAAATAGCAATGTCGGTGGACATGCTGGTCCCAAAGATTGGGGAGCTAACAACAGGTGGCGCCCGTGAAGACGACAAGGACGAGTTGATCAGGAGGATTAAGGAGTCGGGCTTGAGGGTGGAGGATTACGATTGGTACATCGACATGCGGAGATACGGCACAGTACCACACGCCGGGTTCGGGCTGGGCGTGGAAAGGTTTCTCATGTGGATACTCGACTTGGACAACATCATCGACGCCATTCCGTTTCCACGAACCATGCGAAGAAGCTACCCCTAACCAAGGGACGTTTAGAATTAGCATGTAGGTTTCAACTTTCTTTTTAAGCACCTTTCAGCCTTTTTTTATGTGAGTACTCAAACTTGAGACAGCGATTAGGCGAAACAAAAAAACAAGTTGTAAGCAATAAAGACAATCTTTGGGTACTGGAGCTTCTCGACAATCCCAGCCTCGTTAAGGAGCTCGACGACAATAGAGACATGTGGGCTACACGGCAGACAGACGCAGGCTTGTGCGTGGTCTGCAAAGGTTCGAGAATGCTATGCGGCAAAGCTCGTTGCCCAGTCATGGTTCGCCTGAATTCCTTCATACGCGCCGTGCCGTTGATCAACAAGTTAGACATCGACGGGGCTTCACCCCCCAGCGTCTTTGTGGGTCGAATCGGATATCCTTACGTTTATGCAGGTCCCTTGGTGCCGCCTGTCCACGAAGACACGAGCCTCTACGATATGCCCGAATTATGGTTCGGCAAGCCAATAGACGAAATAGTCAGCTTCCGCTCAATGCTCATCCGAGGAAAACACCGAGTGCACGTGCAACGCTTCGAAGAAGCGGGCAAGATCATGGACATGACTCGTGAGCTCGCCTTGGCTTCATCGGCAACCGACGTGGAGTTAGCTTTGAAAAAGCGGCCACGTGGTTTTCTTGTTTTGAACGACGACATCCAGCCTTTTGGTCCTTCGGCGCCTATCAGAGATTTGAGGGTATCTTCTGCTCGTTGGGATCACCACGTTGAGAAAGCCTACTATGACACTGATTTGAAGGCTAAGCCTGCTGTCTTGGAGCTCTTCGACAGGGGCGTGATGGTGACGAAGATTCAGAGAGCTTTCAGCGTCGGAGCTTTCGGAGTTGAGCAACAGAGACGTTTAGTGCCTACACGCTGGAGCATCACCGCGGTCGACAGCATCGTATCTAAGGAGCTGATGGACAACGTTAAGACGTTTCCGTTAATCAACGAGTACCGCCTCTACGAGTCTTCCTACTTGGCGAACCAGTTTGAAGTTTTGATGATGCCTGACGCATGGAGCTACGAAGCCATTGAGGCTTGGTACCCGGGCACTGTCTGGAACCCGGCTGGCAAGAACATCGTGATGTACGGAGATTGTGAGGACTACGATGGGCGTACCACCTACGCGGACATTGGAGGCTGCTACTATGCTGCTCGGCTTGCTGTGTGCGAGCTTTTAACTAAAGAGCGGCGTCAAGCAAGCGTCGTTGTGCTACGCGAAGCAAGACCGGGATACATCATGCCTGTGGGAGTGTGGCAGGTGAGAGAGAACGTGCGGAATGCCATGCGACAGCAGCCGCTGAAGTTTAACACTCTGGAAGAGGCTTTGCAGAGGATTTCGAGCCAGTTCCACATTCCGATACTACAATGGATGAACAAGAGTAGGTTGATTACGAACGCTCGGACACAGAGGAAGCTGACGCAATACGCTTAAGCGCTTTCTTGCTTTAGCTTCTTGCCGCATTTTTGGCAGAACTTGGCATTGAAGGGATTTTTTTCTCCGCAGTGAGGGCAAGTGATTGGTTCTCTGCTGGTTGCTTCTGTAACCTTTTCTCGGGCTGTTTTGAAGGCTTTTTCCATCTCTTTGCCAGCTACTGAGAACGCTTTCTCGATTTCCTCCCCCATCTTGGAAAGGGCATCTCTAAGGTCTTCCCACGGGGTGGAAATGCCCGCCTCTGCACCCTTCTCCGTTCTTGCGCCGCATCGAGGACAGAAGTATGCGTTTTCAGGAAGCTTCTCGCCACAATTTGAGCAATATACCACGTGTGTCACCGAAAACTATGAGGGAGGAGGGAAAATTTAAGTTTATATCCATGCAAGTGTTGCCATTTTCCTATTCTCTATAAGGGTGTGGAGTTGCCTCTATGCCTTCTTAGCCTGTATTTTCTTACCGCATTTTGGGCAGTATTTTGCGTTGCTCCTGACCTCTGCGCCGCATCTGGGGCAGAGGGTTGCTGGAGGAGGTTTCGCTTCTTCCCTCATCTCCTTTTTCAAAGCCCTAGCGTACAGCCAGCTAAGGAGAATGAAGTAAGAAGTTGCGCTGATGCAGATCGTGAAGACCGTGAGACCTACGATAAAAAGCGCTGCAAGGGGTGCAAGTTGCCCGAGAATGACGAGGGCTACGCCTACAACCATTCCTATAGCAGCTATTTTTCTGAGGCGGTTTGCCTCTGAGATTCTTTGTTGCAGTTCCTTCTTCTTTCTCAATCTCAACTTTCCTGAAGGGCTTAAAGGAGCGTTAAGCTGGAATCGCCAAAGATTCTAAATCTCTCGGATAGTACGTTATTATATCTGCGCCGTCTTCTGTGATTATTACAGTGTCGGAATGTCTAAAGCCGCCAAAGCCGGGTTCATATATGCCTGGCTCGCAACTCACAACCATCCCGCGCCTTAAGACCGTGTCGTTTCCCAAGTCCAACCATGGAGGTTCATGGCCTTCTAACCCCAGACCGTGACCAGTATGGTGTCGCATCAACCTACCCAACCCAGCTTTTCTGAAAACTTTCGCTGTTGCAACGTCTACGCTGCTGCATTTTGCTCCGGGTTTTAGGGCTTTAAAGGCTTCTTCCTGCGCCTTCAGCATCACCTCAAAGTATTTCTGCTGCTTGGGCGTCGGTTCGCCCAGTATCATGGTGCGCTCGAGCTCGCAGCTGTAGCCTCCCACGTCTGCTCCGGCGCCTGTCACCAGTACGTCGCCTTCCTTCATAGGTCGCCTAGTGGCTATCGAGTGGGGAATAGCGGACATTTCACCAACTTGTCCACGGAAGCCTGCGCTTGCGGGGCTTCGTCCCCAGCGTTGGGGTTCATAGTCGGGTCCGAGAGCTTTCTTCATAGCTACCGACGCCTCGTAGCTGGCAGTCATAGCCACGTCGAAGTCCCACAAACTCTGCACAGTGTATTCTTGCAGCAGGGAATGCGCTAGGTTTGCCCATTTTGCGCTCTCTCGGATAAGCTCGATTTCTTCTTTGGATTTGATTAAGCGCATGTTTGGGATGATGTCGTTTGCGAGGACAAACTTGGCTTTGGGCAGTTTTTCAGTGATTGGAGGTCCCGTGTATCCCCAGATTCCCGCTGCGCCCGTCAGGTTGTCTGTGCCTATATGCTTGTTCTCTAAGCCCATGTCTTTCAGGAACTTAGCAAAGTGGTCTATGGGATGTTTGTCTCCGGGATAATCGAAGTAGGTTTTAATGTATTTTATTAAGCGCGTTTTTAGAGGAATGTGGTCGATTTCCAATAACGGTCCCATGAAGGTGACATCGCCGTCTACGGGGATAATCAGGGCTGCAGGGCGTTCAGTGGCAATGTAGGAATAGCCTGTTAAGTAGAAGAAGCTGACACCGCTCGTGAGGTAGAGTGCGTCAAGTTTTCTTTTAACGAGCGTTTTTCTTACATCTTCTATTCGTTTCTTGTGCTCGTTTTCGCTTATGGTTAATCTTACCATCAGACTCTCCGCAAGACACTGTCTAATCAAGCGCATAAAGATTTTACGACGACTCGTGGGGTTCGAAAAAGTCGGCGAGCTTGCGCGTTTGCGATTTATGGAGGATTTCTGCGCATTTTCGTGGGTCCAACTGCTTGAAGGTTAGCCCCAGCGAGGCTAATAGCTTTTGTGTTCCCTTTGCGATTTCGGGAGCTGCAAGAACGCCTCTTACCTCTCGGTTCACGATTCCTTGAACAGCCTTCACATATTTAGACAGCTGTAACACTGCATTGCGCCCCGCGACTTTCCGCTTAATCTCCACGACAACAAACCTGCCCCCACTATCTATGCCATAAACATCCACAAACCCAGGCTCAACCTTCTTCTCAAAACTAATAGGCTTGAAGCCTTCCTCCAGGATTGAGGGCTCGAGCAAAACGGCTCTCTGCATGTCTTCTTCGCTTGCATGGAGCGAAAACTCGCCCCGATCTTCCAACGTCATGGCTGAGAGGAGATAGACGTGGTTGAAGTACACTTGTAGGGATTCAGCGGGCTTGCGACGTACAGCTTTGATCTGCAGGACACCATCCTTAGTGCTGGATTGAAAAATGCACCCAGGCGGCTGCCAGTTCACTGCCTCGTAACCGCTTGGTCTATGGATTAGGACCGAGCCGTCTTCCTTTATTATGACGATTCGTTCTCCCGGTTCAAGTTTGCTGCTAGCTCGTCCCCTGTAGTTAGCCCAGCAATTTCCGACTAGGAGCAAAGTTTTGCGTTGAGCAAGCGCCTCCTTTACCAATTCCTCCGTTTCTTCGTTGATTTCTGGGTTTTCTAGAATAATGGCACGTTTTTGACTGGACACGGCACTCGCCAACAAACCTTTAGTAAAACCATTTTACATAAAACTTCTGATATTCCCATGGCTGGTTGGAAGCAGAAACGTCAACACATGCGCCACTACAACCGCACTGCCCATGCCTATAATACTCGCTATGCTGATGAACAGAACCTCAAAATTGACGCTGCCCTGGAGAACCTGAAATTAAGAAGGGGATTGATTCTGGACTTGGGCTGCGGAACAGGTCTTCTTCTTCCAAGAATACAAAAGATGGTAAAAGACATTGTCGGTGTGGATGTATCTAAGGGCATGCTGAAAGAAATCGCACCCAGTGTAAAACATTCTGAAAACGTTCACTTCATCCTGGCTGACGCAGACCATACTCCTCTGCGCCACGGTTACTTCGACGCAGTCTTCGCCGTAACGTTGCTGCAGAACATGCCAAATCCGCGGAACACTCTTGAAGAAATGAAACGTGTCACAAAGCCTGACGCTTCGATAATCGTTACTGGCTTGAAGAAACAGTTTGCACAGCAGTCTTTCTTAGAGCTTTTGAAGGACGCTGAGCTGAAGCCTCAATTATTGAAAACTGATGAAAGCGTGAAATGTCACGTGGCGATTGCGAAAAGGGATAATACTCTTGTTTAGGGAAGTTACTTCAGGAACTTTCCGTTTTTGTAGAAGAGTTCGCCGTCTGCGTAAATTTCTCCGTCCTTCTTCATGTCTTTTAAGAGGTCCCAGTGGATCGCTGACCTGTTTAGGCCTCCCGACTCGGGGTACGAGTTTCCGAGGGCGATGTGGATTGTTCCGCCTATTTTTTCGTCGAAGAGCATGTTCTTGGTGAATCGTGTTATGCCGTAGTTTGTCCCGATGGCGGCTTCTCCTATGCGGTTTGCTCCGTCTATTTTCAGAATCTGCCCCAACAGCTCGTCGCCTTTAGTTGCTGACGCTTTTACAACCTTGCCATTCTTGAACGTGAGCGTTATGTCTTCGACTTCTCTGCCCGAGTAGATTCCTGGATAGGTGAACCTTACAGTGCCCTTTGCCGATTTCTCGACAGGAGCTGTGAATACCTCGCCGCTGGGCATGTTTCTCTTTCCGTCAGAGTTTATCCACTTTCTTCCCTTCACGCTGAAGGTTAGGTCTGTGTCTTCTCCTACCATGCGGATTTCGCTTATTTGGTTTAGGAATCTGCAGATTTTCTCCTGCCGTTGACTGATCTTCTTCCACTCGGCAATCGGGTCTCTCTTGTCGACGAAACAGCTGCTGTAGACGAAGTCTTCGTATTCTTCGAGGGACATGTTGGCTTCTTGTGCTTGAGCGTTTATCGGGTAAGGCAGGAGTGTCCATTTGAGTTTTCCCTCAGCATAACGTTTGTTGAAGGTTTCAGCGAGTTCTCTCCATGAAGCTCTGTGTGTCCTTATCTTCGCTGGGTCTATGTTCGTTAACTCTTTTGGGCTGGGTTGGCACCACACCGTTATCTGGACGTCTATGTTTTCGACTCTGAGTTTTTCGAAGGGGGAAACGAACTTCAGCTGATGCTCCTTGGCGTACTTGAAGAAAGTGTATTCAACGTCGAGGCTTGGCATTATCAGCGGGTAAGCGTCGCTCAGCAAACATTCCTTGAATATCTCGTTAATCAGAGGGAAGGCTAACGCGCTTCCCCGTATGAGAACCTCTTCTCTGGGTTTCACGTCTACGCTGTAGCGGACACAGAGCCTTGCAAGTTTTTCAACTCTCGAGTCAACCATGCGGGCTCACCTTCTTATGCCATAAGCACGTGGCATTCCAGACTTTAATCTTTTTTTAATTCCTGCGAAGAAGTCGTTTAGGTCTATGTTTCCTCCGCTGATGATTATCCCAACTCTTTTAGATTCAAGCCCCACCTGCTTTGACAGCACTCCTGCCAGCGAAACCGCGCCCGAAGGCTCAACCACCAACTTCATCCTTACCCAGAGGAACTGCATCGCATCCACGATTTCTTCTTCTGAAACGGTTATGATCTCGTCGACCTTTTCCCTTATTATCCTGAAGGTGTTGCTTCCGAGAGAGGTTCTCAAACCGTCCGCTATCGTGTTCGAGTTCTCCACGGGGATTATCTTTCCGCCTTGAATGACCGATAGGCATCATCGGCGTTTTTTGGCTCGACTTCGATGACCTTTGCTGAAGGGAGCAATCCCTTAGTTGCGATTGCCGTTCCGCTCAGCAGCCCGCCGCCACCAACTGGGCAAAAGACGTAGTCGAGCATGCCTACTTCCTTGATTAGCTCAAAGGCTACGGTTCCAGCGCCTGCGATTATCTTAAGGTCGTTTGAGGGATGTACAAGAGTGTAGCCGTGCTTTTCGGCAAGTGGTATTACGGCTTTTTCCCTATCGGTTGGGTGAGGTCCGCAGGTAATTACCTCTGCTCCATAAACTCTCGTTGCTGCAATTTTCGCTCGAGAAGCATTTTCAGGCATGACGATGACTGCTCTGATTCCTAAGAGTTTTGCTGCTAGTGCGAGTGCTTGTGCATGGTTTCCAGAGGAGTGCGTTATCACTCCCTTCTTCTTCTGTTCCCGAGGTAATTGCGATAAGGCGTTGAAGGCGCCCCTGAATTTGAAAGCCCCTGTTTTCTGGAGGTTCTCACATTCCAGGAAGCACTCGCTGCCAGTGGCTGTGTTAAGAGTCGAGGAAGTCATCACAGGAGTTGCGTTGACTATTCCTTTCATGCGCTCGTAAGCTTTCTCTACTTCTTTGAACATTGGAATCGAGAAGAAATCATCATCGCATTCCTAGAAAGGTTAATGCTCACGTCCGCTGAAGATTACTTATTTTAAATACTGATTTCCTTTTCATAATGGCTTTTAAGACAAAAACATACTGCACTCCGAGCTGAAATGGGTAAACTCGAAGAAATTCGTTTAAAAGTTGCTAAGCTTCAGATGGAGACCAGAGAGCTCAAGCGTATGAAGTCAGACTGCAACCACATGAAAAGATTCCGCAAGATGATTGTGAAGGAAAAGTTTGACTAGAAGCGCGATGGTTGATGAAGAAGAGACTCGAAGAGACGCTGGAAAAAGCCCTCGACAGATTGCTCCAAAGCACTCTGGAAAACACTTACTACCGACTTATGGACAAGGAACTTCTCGACTCTATGGAATGTAAAAGGGATTTTCTGTTCGGTGTCATAGTGGGCGACATGCTGGAGGGCTTGGGCTTCTGCACGTACGGGGCGTACAAAAGGTACCCCAAGGACGAAGAGTTCCTGGAATTGTTCAAAATAATCAGAGGAAGGGCAGAAGAAATACAAGCAAAAATAGAGTTAACGCTGTCAAAGTAATACCCTCTAGACGGCTGGCAATTTCTCGCTGTTTCTGTTATGTTTTCGAAATCAATCCAACAGTCTTCATTCTAGAACTCACGATTTTGGTTATCAAGCAACCCACAGGAATCGTGTACAGAGCAAGAGTTGCATTGAAGAATCCTATAATCGGAAGCGTCGCCACCACCACTTCAACGGGCATGCTGAACCCAACGGGTGGAGCAAAGGGAAGAAACGTCCAATTCACAGCAGTCATCACTCCCACTCTAAAAACAATCCCGAAAGTGGTGAAGAGGGCAGACTGGACGATTTCGTGTTTTTTGCCTAGGCGAGTTGCTATTATGTGCGCTATGTGAATTCCAAACAACATGCTGAGAACTGCGGCAAGGTTGTAGAAGGGGCCTGTTGGAAGCTCTCCTGGGAACACGGCGAGTAGCACGGCGGTGTTGATTATGGATATTGCTGTTCCCACTCGGAGACCGAAAAGCAAGAAGGCAGCAACTATCGGTATCTCCCAGATTTGATATATGAGGAACGGCGCGTATGGTGCAGGTATCTTAGCGGGTGACAAGTTTAGTGCAATTGTGAGTGCAGCGAACACGACTATTACAGCGATTGTTTTGGAGTCCATCTCAACAAATCTTCCTTTAGAGAATCTACAGACTCCTATCTAACTATTTAAGAGTAACTACTCTGAAAAGAGTGGGAAAAACTGCGTTGCAATCGCATAAACGCTATATCACGCATCACACTCTGGTAAGACTAGTCGAGCAACATGCCGAATCTAACCGAAATAGCCCGCCAAGCTCTGGAAGCCACGAGCAAAGAATACATAAGCTTGATTGAAGAGTCCATTCAACTCCTAGCTCCAGAAACAGGGCAAAAAGGAAGATGGAGCGTGGAAGGGCGACTAGTGGGAGCGAAGCCTTCTGGAGAAGCAATCGTAGTAGGCGACGTACATGGCGATCTAGAAAGTCTCGTCTACATACTAAAAACTTCTGAGTTCATAGAAAAAGCCTCTCAGGACATGGAAGTTCTTCTAGTTTTTCTCGGCGACTACGGAGACAGAGGGCCCTATTCCCCAGAAGTCTACCACGTTGTCCTGAAGCTTAAACGGCTCTTTCCACAAAAAGTAGTACTCATGAGAGGGAACCATGAAGGTCCAGACGACTTGTTAGCCTATCCCCATGACTTGCCCGAGAACCTGCAGGAGAGGTTTGGAAAAGATGGCGTGGCTGTCTACTCGAAGATTCGTGAACTTTTCCAGCACCTTCACACTGCAGTTCTCGTGGAAGGGCTTTGCGTTATGATTCACGGCGGAGTACCTAGTGGGGCTTCCAGTCTAGAGGATTTGGCGTACGCCCATTTGAGACATCCAAAAGAGAGGCATCTTGAGGAAGTTCTCTGGAATGACCCAGCTGACAACTTGAAGGGAACTTATCCGTCTCCCAGAGGAGCAGGAAAACTCTTCGGCGAAGACGTCACAAAAAAGTTTCTAGACTTGCTGGGCGTCAAAACGCTCATCCGTGGACACGAACCAGCCCAGGAAGGCTTCAAGATAAGCCATAACGGAAAAGTTCTGACGTTGTTTTCTAGGAAAGGACCGCCTTACTTCAACTCCTCTGCAGCATACCTGCAGTTCGACTTGCCTGCTAAACCCAAAAACGCCTATGAACTAGAGCCCCATATCAGGAAGTTTTAGCTCTCGAACCTGACCGACAGTCTTTTAGGAAAACTTATGCATTATTTCTGACAAGGTAGAAGAGGCAGACGCTAGGGTTTCTGAGAGAGAAATTCACATGGCTAAGACCGAAAAAAGACGAAGAACATCGAAGATTGAAAAGACTGACGTAGAAGACTATCTGAAACAGCTGCCTCCCCCTCCTGGAGAGCATGTTCACGAGTTGAGGATGGAGAAACGCTTGAAGCGCATGCTCGAGAAATACGAGAAGCTTTCTGCCGAGGAGTTGCGGTACTACTCGAGGCAGATGATGCTAGACGACGTTGGTCTTGAGGGGCAGCTTAAGCTGAAAAAGGCACGGGTCTGCCTAGTGGGCTTGGGCGGCCTGGGCTCTACGATAGCCACTCAACTCGCCACCATGGGCGTAGGCTACTTGAGGCTGGTTGACCGAGACGTCGTTGAAGAATCCAACATTCAGAGGCAGCATCTCTACAATTTTGACGTTATCGGCTTTCCTAAAGCAGAAGCGGCTGTAAGAAGGCTGGAGAGGTTGAATCCCTACGTGGAACTTGAGCCCCTCCCCCTTTCCCTCAGCGAGCGCAACACTGATGAAATATTAAAGGGGGTTGACGTCGTTGTCGACGGCTTAGACAACATGAATACCCGTTATGCGATAAACAGGGCATGCGTCAAGCTAGGGATTCCCTACGTGTTCGGCTCTGCCATATCAACCTTTGGAAACGCATCCACGATAATTCCCCATGAAACTGCATGCTTAGAGTGCTTCTATGGAAAGCTCCAGGACAGCCTCTTACCCAGTTGCGGCACGGTTGGAGTACATCGTTCTGTCATAAGCGTCGTAGCAAGTATAGAAGTCGCCGAAACCGCAAAAATTCTCTTGGAAAATCAGCCGAGCCTCAGGAACAAGCTTCTGTACTGCGACGTTGGGTCGATGCGTTTTGAGGAAATAGAGGTTGCACGCGTAGAAACCTGTCCCGTCTGTGGGAGTCAACCTAAGACAAGTCCTACACCCTTAAAACATGTTCTAGTCGAAGAAGGTTGTGGAAGAAACAAGAAGAGAGTATTCACCGTAGCCCCTAAAGAAAACTTGAACTTGGAAATGAGGAAACTAGTTGCCCTTTTGAAAAAAGAAGGGGCGCAGTTTAAGGTTGAGGCTAAACTCGGCGTAACCTTCACGACCAAGAAGGGGATTCTTGTGAGTATTCTGAAGAGTGGCGTCATGGTAATCGAAGGGGCAAACAGCGAGGAAGCGGCAATCGACCTTTATAGACAAATAATAGTTTCCAGAATGGGGATGCCTTGGTCCCGCATAAACCAATGATAAAACTCTTGACAATTGTTCTGGCTAATCATTTAGGGAGGGGTTTAGTATTCGATGCCCTTTCTGGGAGACGCACCTTTTTTGATGGGATGTTTAATCTCCTTCATCTCCGTAACCAAATCAGCCAGTTCTATTATTTCTGGTGGGGCACCTCGTCCAGTCAAAACAAGTTCCACATGCTTGGGCTTTTTCTTTGCCAGTTCAGCAACTTCGTCAACATTTATCAGTTTCAGGTTTAGTGCTACGTTGATTTCGTCCAGTATCACAACATCATACTCGCCACTGGCAACAACTCTCTTGGCTAACTCGAAAGCGTCTCTGGCAAGTTTCACGTCCTCTTCTGGGGGTGGCTTTTCGGTTATGAATTTCCCGCGACCAAAAGCCTTTAACTTCAAGCCGTCGAGCTGCTTGACTGCGTAGAGTTCGCCATAGTCGAAACCGCCCTTAATGAATTGTATTATGTAGACTTTCAATCCTCGACCTACGGCTCTGAGGGCTAAGCCGAAGGCGGCAGAAGTTTTTCCTTTTCCATCGCCCGTGTAAACTTGCACCAATCTTGTTTCCAAACGCTGATTTTCCATCTGTCTAATCCTTGCTCTTAATCTGTTTATTCACCAAGTTTTCTGCGGCAGTGAAGGGGTCTATTTTTTTGGCTAGAATCTTCGAGACCAGTTCTTCCAGCTTGCCGCTTTTCTTGAGGGCTTCTATGACGTGCTCGGCGGTTTTTTCCTTAATAGCTTCTATCAGTTCTGTTTCCACTATTCTCTTTTGCCTTAAGCTGGCTTCGCCTTCTTGGAGGTATTTTCTGTGTTCATCAATCTTCTCCAATAGTTGGCTGGTTCCCTCGCCAGTGGTGGCAACGGTTTTAACTATGGCTGGAGTCCATCTGCCTCTCTGGTTGCTGAGTTCCAGCATGGCTTGGATATCGGTGACTGCCCTGTTTGCGTTTTCGCGGTCAGCCTTGTTGACGACGAAGATGTCGCCTATCTCCATTATGCCCGCTTTGATTGCTTGAATTTCGTCGCCGAAGCTTGGGGCTAAGACTACGATGATCGTTTGGGCGATTTTGATGATATCTACTTCTGACTGTCCAGCTCCCACAGTTTCCACGATGACTACATCCTTACCTGCGGCATCCAGTATGCGGACAGCGTCTTTGGTGGCACGGGCCAAGCCTCCGGGGTTGTTCCGCGTCGCCATGCTTCGGATGAAAACTCCTTCATCGGTGCTTAGGTCTTGCATGCGTATGCGGTCGCCCAAGAAGGCCCCCCCAGAGAAGGGACTGGTAGGGTCTACGGCTACGACGCCCGCAGTCTTGTCTCTCCGCCTCAACTCTTTAACTAGTTTCTCAACGAGCGTGCTTTTTCCCGCCCCCCCGGGTCCTGTTACACCGATTATCTGCGCTTTTCCGGTGTGGGGAAAAAGCTTGGACACGATTTTCGGTGCTTCTGGAGAGTCGCTTTCCGCGAGGGTTATCGCTCTTGCTATGGCTCGGCGTTCTCCTCTCAGCACCGCAT
>CAZJAQ010000007.1:22652-34926 GCA_964544285.1 uncultured Candidatus Bathyarchaeia archaeon | reverse complement strand
ATCTGGATGAGCAACATCGAAGTTCAACCTTCTGACTATTTTGTATCTTCTTTTATAGATGTTTTCGTAGTTGCGGTGGTTTATGAAAGCAGATTAATGTTGCCGATCCTCACATTTTTCAGATATTTCTTCGCTGCATTGTAGCAGTTATGTGCTTGTTCTCTGCTTGTGGTGGGGAGATCGTTTAGGATGTAGGCTGGGTAGAGGGCAAGGAGGGTGTAGGGAATTTGAGGGTTAACCGCTCCTATGAACTCGGCGATGCTTTCCACTTCTTGGGCGTCGACGTAGCATGGAATGAGGAGGGTGCTTGCTGTTAACAGGGGCAGTTCAGGTCTTTGATCGTAGTATTTCTCGCCTACTGTTTGGAAGTTTTCGAGTGCTACCTTGTTAGACGTGCCGCATAACACTTTGTTTAGGTTTTCATCCCATGTCTTCAAGTCGAATTTCATGTTTCCACCGCTTCTCAGCGAGAGTTCTGCAGCCATTTGGGCGTATTTTGGGAGCAGTAGACCATTCGTTTCCCAACAGATGCGCAGTATTCGGTTTTTTTCCAAGGCTTCTGCCAAGGCTATTTGGCTTGTTTTCAGGGCGTGGGGCATTTGAGTTGAAGGGTCGCCTCCGAAGAAGCAGATACACGAAGTTTTTTCAGTTACTTTTTCTGCGAGCTGCTCGGCTGAAATCGTGGGCTCGTGTTTTTGGGCAAGGTTTCGGTAATGCCAGTTTTGGCAGAATAGACAGTCAGTGCTGCAGCTACCGTAGAAGACGGCGAGGTTAGAGAAGCCGGTTTCTGCTTTGGGTTGGTAGGCGTGTTTTGGATAGCCTGCACCGGTGCATCCTGGGCAGAACCACCATGACACGCAGTTTGTGGGTAGCGGGTCGTAGTACCATTCGAGTATGCCTCTGTCGGGTGTCCCGCCATAGCGTCTTAGTTTGCCTTCTTGGTTTTCCACCATGCCACAGTATCCCGTCTGGTCTTCACCGATCCTGCATTTGTTGGCACATTGATTACAGTAAAGACCATCGCGTGTTTGTGGCGGTTCGGGGGGCAGGTTGAAAGTTTGTCTAGTCTTGGCGTGGATTCGGTTGCTGACCTGCAGTGCTTTTTCTGGTTGTGAGCGGATGCAGTTGAGGCAGATGCCTAACTGAGCGGATATTAGAGATGAGTGATTGTTGCATAATCGGCATTTAGCCAACGGGTTGGTTTCTCCATGAAATGTTTGGATGTTCGTCCCTTATAGTAGTATAGGGATACAGCTTGTAGGGGCTTCTTGTTTAAGGGCGGCAAAATCGTCTTATCTTCTCATAGGCTTCCTCTGGGGTTGTGACGTTTTCAACAAGTTTTTCGAAGGGACATTTATCGGTTTTTTTCATGTTTAGGATCGTGGGAACGAGGTTTTCAAATTCGCTGCGGATGTTATAGGTTCTTAATGTTTCTAAACCGCTTTCGCTGAGGGTAATCGCAAAGGCTGCTTTTAGATGTGAATAGGCGCAGAGAGATGCTGCTGCCTTGCCGATTACTCTATCCGCAACTGAAGCGCCAAAGAGATCGTTGCCTAATTCCTGTATTGCCTGCAAGAAACCACCTAGCCTCTCATCTGTCGTCTCAAAAATAGCTTGAGAATTTTTGACAAACACTAGGCTCAAGTCTTTGCTCTTTAGTTTCTGCTTTGCAACCTGTAGGTCGTCCATTTTTTAACCGCTAAAGGACAAGTAAAGTTGTTTTCTTAAATGTTTGCTAAGATACGACGAAAAGCTCGTCTTCAGGTATTGCAGCAACTTTCCAGGCTAATTGGCGAACTTCTTCATCTGAAAAAGTTTGTCGCAACAGCTGTGGCTTAAGCTTTTCAAACGTTAACTGGTTAAGGCTGACAACTATTTTTTGTTCATCGTTTTTCTTAACGAATTCTGCTTGAATCTTTTTGGAGTCTTTTAGGGAAAGTTTTCGATTTCCTACGGTGCATTTTGTCGTTACTTGAAGTCCGTCTATTATGCAAGAAAATGGAACGCGGAGAGGTAGAGAAGCTGTAACCGTCAACGAATTGTCTTTTGGCATGTCTATCCGGTCTAGTCCAATAAGCCCTATTCGGACGCCGATTACTAGAAATGGTCCTAGATGTCCGTGAAATTCTGTTGCCTTATCCAAAATGGATTTAAGCTTTGAAGGCGTTGTAGGCTCAGACATACTACTCCTCCTTTCAAGGCTTGTTTGAGGCACCAGTTTTTGTGGCTATCCCTCTGACAATTAGAGCATTCATCAGAAATACGCCTATCGCCCCCCCAATAACGCCACCTACAGCATGAAGTCCTGACCACACTAATGCTCCGCCCCATCTGGTTAGGACTGCTGGTTCCATGAAAAATGTCCCTATAACTAATCCCGCAACAGCCGCTGAGAAGACTGAAATTGCGAATAGGCTCACTGAGCCATAGAGTCTCTTTTCAAATAATTTCCTGTAGCCACTGAGGGATGCGAGAACATCAAACAGTATTGAGGCGGCGAAGAATCCGAAGAAGTGGAGGGCTGTTGGTCTAACAAAAATGTTGATTATAAGCGCGATTAAGCCTACGAATGTGGCTGTCCCAAGTTTTCTCACCCACCATACTGCTAGTATTAAGGAGGCGAATCCTATTATGTCACAAAGGAAGGGCAGATTAAACATTTGAAAGACGACAGGCGATACTGTCACATTTAGAACCCCCCACAAGGCGGCAAATATTGTTATTCCTGCTAGCTCACGGGTTGAGAAGTAGGTCATTAAACTACACTCCAAGTGTTACTTTTTTCTAAAAATGTAGCACTCATATTTAAACCTTCAGATAATTAAGACATATGCTAAATCGTTAAAGTAAACATCCTTTCTAATGCTTTATTGGCTTTCTTCGCGATGTTTCTTGGAACGGTTACGAGGTTTTGTTCCTCCTTGAGGGAGCGATAAAGCCTCTCTAAAGTGGTTAGTTTCATGGCGTTACAAGTGGCACCTCCATACGCAGGTAGAAATTCTTTGTCTGGGTTTTCCTTCCTCAGCTTATGAAGAATTCCAACTTCGGTGCCTATGATGAACTTCCTTGCAGAAGAAGTGTTTGCGTACCTGCAGATTTGAGAGGTGCTTCCAATAAAATCCGATATGTCCCTTACATCTTTCGAGCATTCGGGATGCACTGCCACTGAGGCGTCTGGGTGTGCTTGTTTTTGCTCCATGACGTCTTCTTTCATGAACAGTATGTGCGTGGGGCAGAAGCCTTGAGGAGGAATCGGAATGACCTTTTTGCCGGTCTTTTCTTCGACGTATTCTGCCAGGTTGCGGTCGGGTCCGAAGAGCACAGTTTCCGCGTCAAGGTCTTCGACGATTTTCACCGTGTTTGCCGAAGTGCAGCAGACATCACATTCTGCTTTTGCCTCTGCTAAAGTGTTGACATAGAGCACGACTGGCGTGTGGGGATACTTCTGCTTCCATATTCGCAGTTGCTCAGCAGTAAGCATTTGAGCCATAGAGCATCTTGCACCGGTGCAGGGCAGTAGAACCTTTTTTTCTGGGTTTAGGATGGCGGCTGATTCCGCCATGAAATCCACGGCTGCGAACACTATTATTTTTGCGTCTTTTTCTTCTCTCGCCCTGCTGCTGAGCTCTATGCTGTCACCCACGTAGTCTGCGATGTTCTGGATTTCTGGGCGCTGATAGTTGTGGGCTAGTATTATCGCCTTTTTTTCGTTCTTGAGCCTGAGAACATCGTCAGCAAGCGTCATGCGTTTCCTTCCAAAGGGGGCAAGGTAGTAAGCGTGTTGCTTAATATATCTTTACCGTATTTTGTCAATTTTTCCATCAGCGTTAGGTTGTCTGCAAAATTCTGTGAATTTGAGCTCACCAGCCGTGTCTGCTGAGCGTGAAAAATAATCCCTGCAAATCCACAACAGTTGGACTAATCAGTAGTCTTCCAACGTATTATGACGAAATCTGTCGAAGTTTATAAGCAGAAACAAAACCAAAGAATTTTCCCAGTTTCAAGCATCCTCCCAACATTGATAGCACGAATAGTTCCTTCATTCACAAGCGTCTCAGCTCCAAGTGCCTACGTGCTCAGCGTGTTGTGTTTCTCTTCTGGATATCGAAATGGTCACGAACGTCAGAGGTTTTAATTTTTCATGTCAATTCAACCGTCCAGATAACATGCTCTACGTTTATTTTTGCCGTTTAGATGCAATTTAGCATCAGCAGTTGAGCCGAAGGAGACACGTATGCCGAACAGGTAAAAAATACAAAAGGATTTTGCGCGGTTTGATCAGTTTTATTCTCCTAGAACTTGAACTATGACTGTCCTCTGTCGAGGATGGACATCAGTTTCTACGTAAAGGAGGGATTGCCAAGTGCCGAGGACCAGTCTTCCTTTGATTATGGGAAGAGTCTTGTCTGGGGGGAGGAACATAGAACGGAGGTGCGAGTGAGCGTTTGAAGGATGATTATACGATGCCCCTTTGGGAATCAGTTTTTCTAAGACTTTTTTGATGTCTTCGAGGAGGTTCCAGTCGTGTTCAGTCAGGATTATGATGCCAGTCGCATGGGGGGCGAAAACGTGGACTATACCGTTTTCTACCTGAGATTCTGAGACAACTTCCTGAACCTTCTCAGAAAGGTCTATGAAGTCGATTTCTCCCTTGGTCTGGAACTCTATGCTTTGGTTAAAAATTCTCAATCGGTTATTCCTCGCCAGAGAATCTGCAGGGGAGAGAATAAAATGTTGCTATGAGAGCTTTTGCCTGGTCTATAGAAGAATGTTTCATAAAAATTAACACTGTTCTCTGTGGATAGATGTGTTGGGAGAAGAGGTTTCGCCATATGAAGAAAGTTTGTTTGCACTTCTAGTTGCTTTGATAGTTGTTAGCGCTGTTTCGACGGGCACAGCCATTTCCGGGACAGTCTATACTTGGGAGAAGACATTCGAAGTCAAGAAACCTGGAATTGAGTGTGAAATCGAGGTCGGAGAGTGCAGGTTAGTCGGATGCCCAGTCAATGTTTGGGCGTGTTTGAGGCTTGAGGAATGCGGTGATTGTCGGCGTGATTGTGATTATGGTTGGGGAGATGAGTGTAATGATGATTGCAGAGATCGCTGCGAACCTTGCTGTTGCTCTGCCAACGGAACCTATGGGTGCGTCTCTACTGGTGGAACGAAACTTATGCAGACTGGCAGCATGTGAAGTATCTTCGAGAGGAAATCGACATAACCTTAACCTGCCACCGGTACGTTCAGACGTATACGTTCATTCCTGAGTGGGAAGGGGAATACAAAGTAGTGGTTGTGTTTGCGACGACGTCAGAAACCTGCACCTTCACGAGCGGAGACTAGAGTCTCTAACAACAACCAACTTTCCCTTTTTTTATAATTCTGTGTTAGGCTATTTCTGGCGGTTATGCTTTTGTATCCACTCCTACTTGGTGATATGTGCAGCTTAGGCTGAGCGACTTTGGAAAAAGAAGCCTGTTTTGAGGGTCTCCACTCAAACCACATGTGTTTGGAGCAATAGAGGTAGGCAAAACAGCTCATATTTCGTGGTTCCTAAGATAGAGTATAGCAAACTCAGTGATGCTGGTGATATTCGTATTTACGGTATTTCTCTCCATCACCAAACTATTTTTTCTCCAGCAGAACCCGGAAACACTGGGCGTCGAGAAAAAAGTAGCGAGTAAAGATAAACTTGCTGAAGCCAGGGCATACGACTGTTTAGACAGAAACACGTTGCTCATAGTGAGGTGTGAAGCACGATCTGGCTTGGATACAAAAGCATACCCGAAAGCCGAAGGCGACAATGATGAACAGAAGAGTGTAGGGGTTACTCGTCTGTTGGGTGTTGCGGTGGTTGTGCAACTTTTGTGTGTTTGTGCAGTTTTTGTGAGAGTTGGCGAAATTTGGGCTTTTGCTGTAGTTTTTGGTCATTTTCGGAGATTTTCGTAACTAGTTTTAAGAGGCCACGATTATCTGGGCGAAAGCATAAATGCTGATACAGCTTATCCTTAATGGATACCAACGGATAATAGGGGGTAGTTGATTTTGAGCGAGGAAAAGTTGACGACGATTAAGATAAGACAAGGGACGAGGGACGCGCTGAAGAGTGTGGGCAAGAAGGGTGAAACCTATGATGAGATAATAAACAGGCTCTTAGACAGAGTCCTCAGGAGAAAGAGAAGCCAAAGTTAGAAATAAATCTCGGAGAATATCCATTCGGTTGCGTCAAGCGAGCCGCAAAACTCACATTTTTACTGGGTTTGGGCGTAGGTATTCTGTGTAAAAAGTTGAAGTTTTTGCCATAGGACGTGGAAATAGACCATGAGAAAAGTGGGAAGCGACGCAGGCTTTTTATTGGGAGATTTTTTCTGCCAGATTCAAGAAGACACATCTGTCCGTGACATACCACATGCATTTTGATGCCAGACAAGCAACCGCCATCCCCCTGCCCATTGTCAGAGGACAGTTTTTGCGTATCTGTCTCTTAGGGTCATAGTATATCTCGAAAATTTTCTTCACGCGTTTTGGGGCACCCTTCAGAGAAACTTTTTGGGATTCCAACAAGGGCATTAGGTCGGTGAGGCTAAGTATGCCTACCAAATGATCTGCGTTTGTCACAGCTAATTTCTTGATCTTTGCCTTTATCATTATCTGCGCCGCCCGTGTTATTGTTATGTGAGGTTTTACTGTTACAAGTGGTTTTGACATGACTTCGCATACTCTGGTTTTCTCTGGGTCTCTTCTCTTGAAAACCACTCTTTTCAGTATGTCCCTTTCGGTTAGAATCCCGGCGGGTTTTCCATCGTCAGTGACTATGATACAGCCTATTTCATTTCGGTTCATTATTTCTGCGGCTCTTAAGACAGTGTCCTCTATACTTGCAGTTTTCACGTCTTGAATCATGATGTCTCGTATTTCTGTGGGCATACGTCAGACCTGTTTCGAACTCAATTCTGTTCTGATTCTCGGTTTGAAATAGATTATGAATGCGAAATTCAGACGAAGCCTACTGGTTGGAAACTCGTCTTTGAGAGAGCTCTTTGTAATGCCATGCTCTCCGTGGAAAAGCATAATTTTTCAATGAGACAACTAATACTGAGTGTGTTTGCGGTGCAAAGCCCTCTAAAGTTATCTGACTTGAAGAAATGGCGCAGACGAGGGTTCTACAGCGAAACAGTCCTCGTTAAAAAACTTCAAAAAATGGGCTACAACGCCGTGAGAGTACCCGTGAGCAACCCGAGCCTCAACCCTCTACCCGACGTAATCGCCCGCAAAGACGAACAAGTCTACGCTTTCGAAGTGAAGAACGCCCGCTACTACGCCTACTTCCCGAAGAAACAAATCGACAAACTCTTTAGGTTTCTCGACGAGCTCATACCCCTTCCCAGAGGGTCCAAGCACGCCGTCCTAGCCGCCCATCTGGGGAAAAAATGGGTCTTCCGGCAAATACCCTGGAAAGACTGGGAGAACCTTCCCGATCAAGAACGCCTAATAAAGAGCGATGAGGGAAACTTCAAGCCGTAAAGGGTGGAACGATGAAAAAGCAAGAATGGTACACGTCGCTCTTCGACGAATTAGGCGCCTACTGGACAGAAATAGCGGATGCTCGCAACACAGAAAAAGAAGTTGAGTTCATTGCTAAAGCTACAAAAACACTAGGGTTGGTTCTGGACCTTTGCTGCGGAACCGGCCGCCACTCGATCCTTCTAGCCAAGAAAGGATGGAACATAGTAGGACTGGACATTTCAACTAACCTTCTCAGAACTGCTAAAGAGAGAATGGCGAAGAGTGACGTTCACTTCCCCCTCGTGAGGGGTGAGATGCGTCATCTGCCCTTCAAATCCGCGACATTCGCTACGGTGATCAACATGTTTACCAGTTTCGGCTACTTGCCCTCAGAGAAGGAAGACTTGAAGAGCCTCAAGGAAGTCGCGAGAACGCTCAGGCTAGATGGTTCATTCTTAATTGACATCGTGAACCGCGAGCACCTCTTGCAGGTCTTCCAGGAAAAAGACTGGGGTGAATTCCCGAGTTTTTACATGCTCGAAACCCGCACCCTAGACGCTGAGCGGTCGAGGCTCTACTCTCAATGGATACTCATCGACAAGAACAGTGGCAGAGCAGGAACCTTCGACCACAACCTACGACTGTACTCCCTTCCTCAACTGCAGAAGATGCTCGAAGAAGCAGGGTTCACGGCTGAGGAGGTTTACGGAAACTATGAAGGGCAAGAATATAATCTGGACTCGTCTCGTCTAATCGTGCTGGCAAAGAAGAAAGACAAAATATATCGAGAACACAGTTTTTAGCATTCTTTTGGTAAATCACACGATGTGTAGTTTGTCGATGTTATTGTTTTTGCAGCATCTATGTCAAACCTGCCGTGGCAGCGAGACTTTTAGGCGGTATTTTGCTGGTATTCAGTTATTTCCCTATCTGTTCTTGTCAGTTTTTGAGAGAAATGTGTCAATGAGTCTACGTGGGCTGGCAGTTCATTTAAAAAGCTTTGCATTTGCAGCACGGGAACTATGGGTGTGTCACGATGAAATTTAAAAGGACTTGGCAAAAGAGACAGAACGATGGGAATGACCTTTGCGTGGCTCCAGCTGCCCAGCTCGATCTTAACGTGGATGCGGGGCAGAACATCTGCGAATGCTTTAGTTCTCTCCACGTGTTCCTCCACAGTCCTCACGACAGATGCTCTCGTCCAGCCGCGTCCCCAGTGTTTGCAGTCCACCGAAGCTATTGTGGGCTGTTTGGAGGCTAGGAGGTCGATTTCCCACCGTTTTCCATCTTTTCCCTTAAACCTGAAGTTTTTAATGACATGGTAGTCGTAAGCCTCGAAGGCTGCGGTTGCGATGCTCTCAAACTCCTTCCATTCCAGCAGTCTGCAGATACTCTCAGAGTCGGCGCCCAGTTCAAGAGCGTGAACTGCGATCTTAACCCGCTGGTCTGGTGAAGCTTCGAGTATTTTTCCTCTCCATTTGACAAAAGCGTCGTCTGCAAGTTTTCTCAGAATGCTTTCAGCCATCTCAGCGGGGATTCTAGCGGCTTTGCCCACTAGGGAATAGTCTATTGGTCCATTCCTAGTCAGTTTCAGCACGGTAGTTAGGATTTCTCGTTCAGCACTCATCGTATTAGGCTAATATTAGAGATGTCTTATGCTTTTCCGTGAAACCCTATCAAGCAGTCACAGTTGAAGAACGTAGAGAAAATCCGCATCGTAAGAGTTGCCGAGCGTGTTGGGTGGAATTGCGGCAACTACGCGGAACCCTTTCCTTTCATAGAGCCTTCGGGCTGCCAAGTACACGTCTGAAGCCCCAGCGAACAACATAACTCTCCGCAACTTAGCCAAAATTGCGACAATACTCCTTCATTTGAGCCAAGGCATGATCCACAAGCCCTCCACCGATTCCTCTCCGCCTCTCTTCCTCTTTGACCCACAAATCAACGATCTCAGCTAGCCCATGTTTTGCGGCTTCTCTCGGCATCCAAATCAAAACGCCCACCAACTCTGAGTTTTTCCAAGCGCCCGAAACCCAACCATTCTCCAAGAATCTGCCAAAAAACTTTCTCGCTTCTTTCTTCGAACTGTAAACGTTTTTGTACACATTAAGAAAACTGCTCCTATGCTTCAGTCCGACTAAAGCGAGTTTTATGTTGCTCAATGTAAACACTCATGAAGCCTTTTGAAGCAAGCATTTAAATCATTATCCCTAAAAACTTGTTGTCGAGGAGCCTTGGCGAATGCAAGGAAATTATACTTCTAAAACTGCCAAATCGAAGCAGCTTCATGAACGAGCCAAACAAGTTTTGCCCGCAGGCGTGTCCTACTTCATCCGCTACTTTGAGCCCTATCCCTTCTACATCGACTGTGCAAAAGGAAGCAAGATCAAAGACGTGGACGGCAACGTGTACATCGACTTCTGGATGGGCCACTACACCCACATTCTAGGCCACAGCCCTGAGAATATCATAGAAGCCGTCAAGAAGCAGGTTGAACATGGAACCCACTACGGTGTATGTCACGAACTCGAAATCGCCTTGGCAGAGCAGATTGTTAAGATGGTTCCGAGCGCCAGGATGGTGCGGTTCTGCAACTCGGGCACCGAAGCCGCCATGTACGCCACGAGGCTTGCACGTGCCTACACTGGAAAGAGTAAGGTTGTAAAGTTCGAGGGCGGCTGGCACGGCGGATACGACGCATTACATGTAGCGGTTAAACCCCCTTTCGACATGCCAGAATCCAAGGGAATAACCGAAAGCGCTTTGAAGGACACCATAGTGGCGCCTTTCAACGACTTGCAGGAAACAGAGCGAAAAATCAGGGACCAAGAAGTTGCAGCAGTCATAGTCGAGCCTGTATTGGGCTCAGGAGGTTGCATCCCTGCTGAGAAAGAATTCTTGAAGGGGTTGAGGGAGCTTTGCCACCAGAAAGACGTTTTGCTGGTCTTCGACGAGATTATCACGGGCTTCAGGCTGGCGCCGGGTGGGGCGCAGCAATCCTACGGGGTGACACCGGACGTTACTCTGTTGGGCAAGATTCTAGGCGGAGGCTTCCCGATAGGTGCAGTGGCTGGCAGAAAAGACGTTATGGAGAGGATGGACCCGACGCTTTTTGAGAGACCCAATTTTTCATTCCACGGCGGAACTTTCACTGCAAACCCCGCGACTCTGTGCGCTGGGTTGGAGATGCTCAAGACGTTGGAAGACGGACATGTAATAAGTCGACTCAACGCCGTGGGAGAGAAAATTCATAAAGGGCTCGAGGACGCTTTCCAGAGGGGGAAAGTTGACGTCAGAGTAAACCGTGCAGGCTCGTTGTTCCACGTGCACTTCACGAAGGAAGAAGTGAAGAACGCAAAAGTTGCCTCAGAGGCTGACAGAAAAAAGCTCACAGAATACCATCAAACCCTAATCAACAATGGCGTCTTCTTCTTGCCGAACAAGACCGGAGCCATAAGCAGTGCCCACTCGAAGGAGGATTTAGACAAGCTTCTCGATGAAACTGAAATGTACGTGAAGGAATATTGCGGTGGTTAGAGAAAAAGCTCCTTTTCGAGCGGTCTGAGCATGTTTTTCGACGTAGCTTCCTCAGATTTCAAGTAGGGATACCCCCTGATGATGGCGGCTGGAATGGCTTCGCTCGCCTGTCCGATTACTAGTTCTGCTGCAGAAGCCAACTCGTCTGCAACTGCCGTGCGTTTAACTCTCAAAACGTAGTTGAAGAGGTCTTTTTCGCCCCTACGGTCGCGTATGGGCATGAAGCCTGCCACGCCTATGGCGACGTTGATTTCTCCGTCCCTGAGGGGTCTGCCATGAGTGTCTGAGATGATGACTGCCACTGTTTTTCCAGTTAGCTTTTTTACTTCCTGTCTGATGTGCTTGGCTGATTCGTCGGGGTCTCTGGGCAGCAGAGCCACGGTGGTTTCTCCGGGGACGTTGCTCTTGTCGACGCCTGAGTTGGCGCAGATGAACCCGTGTTTTGTCAGTGTTATGATGCTACCGTTGCGGATGCGGACGATGCTCTGGGCTTCGTTCAAGACGACTTCTACGAGGGCTGGGTCCTTGTCGGTCTTTTTGGCGATGGTTCGGGCGAATTGGGAGGGTTTAACGGCGTCGAGGTTTACGGTGTTGCCTTCAGCGCGGGAAACGATGACGTGGGTGACTACTATGACGTCGCCGTCTTGGATTGGTGTTTTCTGCTTTTGAGCCGCGTCGCATATAAGCTTGTACAGTTTGTCGCCTTGTTTGATTATCGGCAGTCCGGTTACTGGGATTACTTGAATTAAGTCCATGAAAGAGTGCTTCTGCAGTGTGGGCTAATAAGCGTGGTGTTTTATCATGGCTTCTGCTTGTCGCAGGTCGTTGGGTGTGTTGACGTTGAAGAAGGTTGTGAGTTTCGGGTCGAATTGTTGGAGGATTATGGTTGATATATAGCGGATGTTTCGCATGCTTTCCACCATGGAGCGCATGTCAAGCTTTCCGTTTTCTATGGCGGTTTTTGCGGCTTCAGCAGCAGTTTGGACGTGGTAAGCTGCATGTAAGGGTTCGATGTTGCAGCTTGGCCATCGTGGTATTGCTGCGTTCTTGTTTTGGCATACGTCTAGGAGGAAGCTGAGTATTTTTGGCGACAGGAAGGGTGTGTCGCATGGGAGGAGCAGTGTATAATCGTTTTGGGCGGCTTCGAAGCCTGCCAGAGCCCCAGCGAGAGGTGTGTGGGCGTTTACTTTGTCAATCAATACCCGTGCTTTTGTGTCGGTTGTTTGGGTGAATT
>CAZJAQ010000007.1:0-22552 GCA_964544285.1 uncultured Candidatus Bathyarchaeia archaeon | reverse complement strand
GCGTTTACTTTGTCAATCAATACCCGTGCTTTTGTGTCGGTTGTTTGGGTGAATTCCTCTTTTTGTTCTTCTGAGTTGACGATTATGATGGTCTCGTCGACGATTGTGTTGAGTTTGTCTAATACGTGGAGGATGAGTGGTTTTCCCGCTAGCATGACTAAGCCTTTGTCTTCTCCGAAGCGCTTCGAAACTCCTCCAGCTAAGACGATGGCAGACATATAGAGAGAGCCCTCGGTGATTTCAACCGTAGATGATTTTGGTGTATAATATCTTTCCGTAGGCTTTTGAGTCACTCTATCGAGGCGTTGTCCTTCTTCTATACAGTAGGGCTAGGAGTAGCGTTGATACGATGAAGAGCGGTAGGATGATAAATGATTGAAACTCGGGTATTGCAGTGGTTCCGATTATTTCAACGGTGTGGAACGAGTGAATGTATGTGAAGAATAGGAACGAGTGAGTTCCGTTCGTCGGTGGGGTGTAGTTGTTGAGTATTGTTTTGTTGTCGATTTTTACGATGTAGGGTCCGCCTAGGAGTGTTTCTGGCATGGTTATGTTGCAGAAGCCTTGGGTGCTGTTTTCGCCGTCGACGTCGAAGGATACGGTTTTGTTTGGTTGGTCGAAGGCGAGGTTTGTTATTGCTGAGTTGGTTTTGACCGAGACGTTGAATGAGTCTGAACCGTAGTCCACTTGGAAGCTACATGTTGATTCGGGTGGGACTGGTAGGCATGTGACTCCGAATATAGAAAGATGAGTTGTTTCTCCGACTACTAGGTTGTTCTTCACGTCGATGTATGTGGTTATGTTTGTCCATTGCTGGGCAGTCTCGTTCCACTGTGCCAATTGTAGGCTTAGTTCCTCTAATTTTGAGGCTCCGTAGATTATCTTGACGTCTATTTTGTCGGAATAGTTGGCAGTCGTTTCGATGTCATAATACAGTTTCACCACACGCGTTTGGGGAGGGGTTGGCCCACTCGCTGTTTTGTTTACGGTTGTAGGGCCTTCGGCTGTAACGTTTGCGAAGAGCAAACCAACATCGTGTGCTGGGAAGACCGTGAGTTTCTCTCCTGCGAGTGTTTTCGTGTATATCGTGTGGAGGATGTCTGCTAAGAGGTTTACTGCTAGGTTGAGGGATTCGCCTGCTCTGTCCTTGAAGGTTAGGTTGCTCCAGTTGTAGTTTTGGTCCATCCACACGCACGTCAGATCACCGTCTGCGTCGAAGGTAGTGTCGTAGGCAAGGTTCTTGGTTGCGTTGTAAGCTGATATGACATCGAGGACACCGTCGAAGGAAAGATAAGAGTTGAAATCAGCCGTATAGTTCGAGGTATGTGTGTTCACGTAGGTTTCGTAATCGGCGTGGTGTTGTTCGGCACCCCAAGGCGAATTAGCCGCCATCACATGCCCGAATACAGCAACGTCAGCTAGGTAGTGGCTCATTATTCCAGCGATTTTTGCAGCATTAGCTGGGTCTCCCTGCTTGAGGAAGAACATGACGCGTTCGGATTCCCAGTTTGCTCGGAACGCTGCCCAGTCGTCTACCATGATTTCTGACTCGTTGAAGTAAGCGTGGTGGTTGAATGTGTCGCCGATGCCGTCTGGAGCCACACCGTTGTCTGGAAGCTCGGTGCCGTAGAGATAGGCTGCGAGGTTGTTGAGGATGTATTGTTTCTCTTCGATTGGCAGAAAGTCTAAAGCGTGTTGGGCAATCCAGTCATGAGTTCCGTACTCGGGGTTGTCGGGGTCAGAGCTGTATCCTCCGTTGCTCCATGGGTTGACTGACTTTAGGTTAATCGTCATGAATAGAATGCCTATGATAAAGGATGTTAAAACGATTCTGGAAACTGTTTTCTTCACCTTAATCTCTCTCCCCATCACATTGTAGAATGAGGTTTGGTGTTCTCTTCTTTCTCCTGTATGTGCAGTGTGTTTTTGGGTTATTATAGCTTTTGAAACAGGCTTCTTTACGATGTTTTGATTAGTTTCTCTATCTCTTTTCGGTCGATTTCCATCATTGTTTGGTGGAATAGTTTGGTTGCTTGTTGGTATTTTTGTTGTAGGTCTTCTTCGTCTTCGACGAAGTAGAGGTGCTTGAGTTGGCTGATTGTTTGTTGGGGTAGTTCGTAGTGTACGTAGCGCATCCTGAAGTCGTAGTGGATGGGGTGGTGTTTGATGCGGAGGGCTTCGACCAGTGAAGCGAGGGTGACGGCGTGGTAGAGGTCTATGGCTTCGAGGAAGTTGTGGCGGTTGATTTCTTTCTGGACGAAGTTGTTGAACATCGTGAACCTTGTCTGTAGTCTGTCGAGTCTTGCGTGGAGCTTCTTGACGAACGCTTCTTTGTCTAGTCTTAGTGGTTTGATTGTGTCTTTTTTGTTGATGTAGAAGACGTTGTTGCCGTGTATCTCTGGGGCTAGGAGTTTTTCTGGGCTGCTTAGTTTTAGGATGCAGAGGTCGATTAGGAGGTATTCGCTCGTGTTTTCGAGTAGGTAGAAGGCTTGTGAGATTCCTTCCCATCCGGTTTGGGGCACGTCGAGTTTTTGTTTGATTGGGGAGAGGGATTTTAGGGCTTTTTCGACTGCTTGGAACGTTTCTTCGACTCTGTCGTCGTCTACGGCTACGTAGAGGTCCATGTCAGACCATTCATCTAGCCTGTTGAAGGCTATAGCGCCACCTTCCCAAAAAGCAAAAACATAATCGAGCGGTTCTAACGCGGCGGTGAGGGCTTTAATTATCGTATCTCGGCTTAGTCTTTTTAGGTTCGTCATTGAAACACTACCGAACATAATTATTCTCGTGTTATTAAAAGAACACTTTTCGATTTTGCGGAAAAAGTTATAGGGGAACCGAAGGGAGCTTTATAGAGGTGAAGTCTTGGACATCAAGCAGACAATTCACGATGCCTTACTTAAAGAACTCGTCAAGAAAGACGACAAAGGAAAATACCCAAATCTGATAGAATTAGTGAGACGTAGAGAATTCACGGTTGAACTTAGCGTGGATTTGGGGAAGGAAAAAGGATGCGTCGATGTAGTCGTAACCTATCCCAATCCCATCCATATTAAAAACACGGAAGACGGCGGTTTGCTAATTGCATCAGGTCCCCATACGCCTACTGCATTTGAACTTGTAACGGATATAGACTTCGACGTAGGCAAGAAACTAGAGCAACTCAATAGGTATAAACGAACGTATAGAGACACCAAAGCAATAATTCCAGAAGAATATAAAGAGGATTACGCACAACTATTTGGTACAAATGGCATCACGGTTCACACTTGGAAGGGAACTCGAAGATGGAAGTGTAAGAAGTGCCAAAACGTAACAGAAGTCAAGAAGTCATCTATGAAACCTAACAGATGCAGTTCCAATTCATGCGCAAACACGGATTTGTATTTCATAGGCTTAAAAGATGTCCAGTTCAAGTAGAACTAACTTCTACTCCTTTTAAGCAACCATGACCATGTCCTAGGTGGAGGCATCTGTGTCAGAGAGGAATGCTGGAAATATCTCCAGTTCTTTTATTAAAATTTCCTAGTGCATTCGACAGCTTTTTAATGCGGACACATAACAGTCCATAGAGAGAAGCTTTTTGAACTCTAACACTATTTCTAAAGATGAGGCGCTTAGACTTATTGCGCATTCCAGTAAGTGCTCTCATTCCGTCCTAGCATCCAAAATCATGCGTGTCCTCGCAGAAAAGCTGGGCGAGAACATGGACGAGTGGGAGCTTGTGGGCTTGCTCCACAACCTCGACTACGACCAGGTCAAAAACTACATGAGTAAGCATGGCTTAGCAGCCGCACAAACGTTAAAGGGCAAGCTGTCTCTAGGCGCTCTTCACGCCATCCGAGCCCACGACTACCGCACGGGCATCAAGCCCACAAGCCTCTTGGACAACGCACTAATCGCAGCCGATATGGTAACCACACTCATAGAAGACCTGCAAGCCCAAAACACACCCATAACCTCAGCAGCCCTTAAAAACATGCTACGCCAACAAACCGCACAAAAACCATGGCTCAAAACCCTAACACAAACCCACAAGACCATAGGCATACCCACAGAACAACTCCTCAAAACAGCAACAAAACAAACCCGCTAAACCCAACATTCCTAATAGGACGGTCTAGACTAAGCGCAGAGAAACACAAAAAACCCACACAGCATCATACATTTAATGCGCGGGCGGCGGCCTCTTCTGCGCATACCGATACCGACGCGGCCTACCCTCCCTCGTCAACACACCTTCCCTAACCAAATCTATCAATGCATGAGCCACCGCAGTGCGATCGTAATGAAAACCCTGCTTCGCCATCTCACCATGAACCTCCCCCAAACCACGAGGAGTCGAGAACCAACCCTCCCTCCACAACCGCAGAATAATAGCCTTACAAGTCTCCGCCCTCGACGACACAGCCTCCCTCTCAGCAATCAACGACGTCTCCTTCAACTTCTCAGTAACCGTCTCCAAGATCTTACCTATCGCCTCGTTCACCTGCTCCACCGTACCCTCCACTTCAAACTCCACGTTACCCACTCTCATCTTAACCTTTATCGGTGACGGTTGAGGTTGCTCTGCCATCGTCTCACCTTATTGCTTATTGTATTGTGCAACTTGCACATGCACAATATTTATATACTCACCAACATCCATATACTGCCTATTGGTGAATTCAATTGATTCAACAAACACAATATACACCAACAACACCCAAATATAACTTTCCACCCACCCTCAACCCAGCCCTCCCACAACGCATGATAGAACTCAGCATAACATCCCTAAAAAACCCCCAACACCCACAGCTCTCCGCAACCAAACACCAAGACCATCCGCTCTCAAAGACAACACTCATCGAACTAAAACCCAACCCCACAAAAACCCCCGTAGTCGCCATAGACGTCTCGAGCATACGGCTAGGCGAAACCCAGACAGGCACACTCCTTGCCATAAGAGGCGCAATAGTCTGGAGACAAGCAAACCGCTACCGTTACCTACGTTTAGGACCCTTCCCATTCCACATAACCGAGAAAAACCAAAGAGAAGTCTTCAACCTCTTCCGCATGCCTCAACAGACGATGTACCTGCAAGAATTCATGCTGGACATACTCCACGTCCAGGCAAGGCTGACAACCCTCCTCGAACGGTGGATACAAACATCCATCAACCAAACAACCAACAACAGCCTAATCCTATGGGACGGCAGCCTAACAGCAGGCACACCAGAAACTCCAACCCAAGCCATGGAGCAGACGCTGAAAGAAGCCCGCGAGAATCAGAACACCATCTTGGCATTCTCAAAGATGACACGACTACTCTTCGACGGTCAACGCATCACAGACCTCGTCTGGAAACACCCCCCTCCATGCATTTTCAGAGGAGAAAACCATCCGACACACGTGGGCTCATTGAAGTCGTTGGGCAACGTATACGTGGCGAGGCTAAGTGGGGGCAGCTGTGCATTCAGACTAGACATAGACAAAGAGTTGTCGCAAGCAGAGGCAGTTGAGGCGGTTCAAAAGCTACTCGGGAACGACATCGTCCAGCAGAGCTACCCAGAAACCCTCCGCTTGGCACACATATACTCAACATTCACCGCAAATGAAGTCCTAGGTATGCAACGCTGCATCGCAAAGGAAAGTAACTTGAAAATCGTAACGAGACCCAACGTGCGTCGCTTACTTTTTGGTTGTTTCGGCAAGGGACCAGAAGGGTAACGAGCATGCGGCTCTACAAGAAAGAAGGAGCCACAATATACATTCTAAGTTTTCCGGGCGAAGAAGTGGAGAAGGGTGACTATCTAACGGTCAAGGATTTTCAGACGGAAAAGAGCCTAATCGTTCAGGTCATAGATGTGCAGTACGCCAACGTTCCAGGCATTCTGGAAGAGTTGCTCCGAGATTGCGATGGCGAGGGCGATGCTTTCGTTCAGGGGGAGGACGTGGACCCCTTCGAAGTAGCCACTCACATCGCGTACATTCAGGATGCACGGTTGTTACTCTGCAAAATTCGTGCCACAAACAACAACGGCGACCTAGTTTCCTCTAGTTCTTGGCTTCCTTCCCGTTCTCGCGCGACAATCAAGAAGCTTCCTGTAGAGGGACTGTTTGCTCAAGCAAAGATAGACGGAGGATACTCGACGTTTTTGGGTGAAACGACGGAAGAGAAGCAATTTCAAGTTGATGTGCGGGCTTTAGACGGTGGTCTCAACATCATAACAGGCAAGAAGGGAACGGGAAAGTCTCACATGTCCAAGCTGTTGACTCTGAGTTTAGTGAGTCATGGGGCTCCCGTCGTGGTTCTCGACTTGAACGGCGAGTATGCGGGTCTCAGTCAAGATGTGGATGGAAAACCGAACGAGTTTTACGGGAAGGTTTTTGCTTTGACGCCTGGACAGAACCTCAAAATAACTCTGGCGCAGCTGAAGCTTCGGGTGATGCTGAACATTCTCGTCAACGCTCTCCATCTGCCAGGCACGTCTACAAGAGAGTTTAGACGCATTTGGTATTTTCTTGAGGAGAAAGGTGCACTGAGTTTGCATGAGTTGGGTGAGGCGATAAGGAATTGGAAGTGTAACCAGCATGTGCGTGACGCTCTGTTTTCTAGGTATTACACGTTGCTGAATTCTGGTCTGTTTACGGACAATCTTGCGCAGGCAACTTCTTTTGAGGAGTCGCTTTACAAAGCCAGAAACGGGGGTGCAGTGGTGATTAACCTGCGCGATACGTCGACTATAGATAGACATATTGCAGTAGAGTACGTGCTCGGTAAGCTCGTGGAGCTCTTGGCATGTTGGAAGTTTCGGGCTGTTTTCTTGTTTGCCGAAGAGGCTCATCTGTATCTCCGAGAGACTTATTGGGACGACATCGTCACCAGAATGCGGCATTTCGGAGTGTTCACCACCTTCATAACGAACCAGCCAGACACGATTCGGGAGAATATTTACCGTCAAGCCGATAACCTGTTTCTCTTTAACTTCACGAATGATCATGACTTGGAGACTGTTTCTAGGGCTTCTAAGGTGGACGCCGAGACCGTGAAATCTGTGGCTCGGGATTTGCCACTGCACCACTGTCTTGTCTTGGGAAGAGTTGTAAACGATTTTCCGATTGTCATTAAAGTTAGGAGGCTGGATGTGCACGCGATGGGGCAGACCAGACTTTTCTTCTCTGAGAAGAGCTGAGTTACCAAAAGATCATTCGTGTGGGGACGACTTCAATAATACAGCGTATTTTCTTGTCGAATAGTGGGATTCCGAGCGAGTCCCTGCCTTGTTCGTCGAGTTTTAGCTTATATTTTTCTATGTGGTCTTGAGTTTTCTTCACGAATTCTTCATCGTTTTCGAGAATTCCCCCCTTGCCTCTTATGATGACTGCTTCTTCTCCACTGTAAACGGCAACCGCTACATTGTCGTTCTTCATGAGGTTGCGGACTTTCACAGAGCTTCTATCAGTTTGTATGTACACTCTGCCCTCATCATATGTGAAGAAGACGGGAACGATACGAGGCTTGTTTCCAGCGTCCACAGTGACGAAGCTGGCTAATCGTTTCCGATTCATGTAATCTTGAACTTCACTCGAAGTTTTAGGCATTTGCAACTCGTCTCCATTTTCTTTTTCCCTATATCTCTAATGCTGCTTTCGAATAAACTTGGCTAAGCTCTTTTTCTTATTCTCTGCTGGTTGATTTAATCTTTAATCGGTTCAGATTTGACTTTTAACGCGAATATGATGGTGCCTATTAGGCTGATTGTAGAAGCAGCTTGGAAAGTGGCTACGTAGGCTGCTGCCTTGGTTGCTCCCATACCGATCAAATAATCAGCTATTGGACCACCTATGACAGTGCCTGCTATTCCAAAGGACACGGACATGACGGCGTTATACTGTCCAAACAGTCTTCCTCTGCTCTCTGTGGGAATGAGGTCGGAAGCTAGTAGGTACCCGACTACAGCGATGAGTGCCATGGAAACTCCGCTTAGACTGTTGATTACCATCATTTGCGTGGCGTTTTGTGCGAACACGTAGAGAATGGGAGTTACAACTGACAAGACTAAGCCTACGCCGAGGGCGTTTTTCCTGCCAATCCTGTCTGCTAGGGGTCCAGCCAGCAGGCTCGCTATGATCGTTGCGATTGAGGCGGAGTTGCTGATCATCGCTATGTCGAATGGGGTGGCTCCGATGGGTGAATCGAGGTTGACGTAGAATATGAGAATCTGCAAGATTGAGTAAGTGCCCAAGCTGACGATAGCGATGGAGGCGAGAAACCAGTAGAAGGCTCTGGAACCATAACTACGCTGCTGAGTTGCCCTCTGTTCAGGTATAGGTTCGTCTGCTTGCCCACTTTTGTAATTTTGCTCGGATGAACGAGTGCTGAACCAGATTAGTAGGGCGCTTGCAAGCATGATGCCTGCTGGGAAGAAGAACAATACGCCGTTTCTGAAACCTCCAGCAGTGCCGCCCCAATCGTAGAGCACCCC
The DNA here is from genome assembly GCA_964544285.1 of uncultured Candidatus Bathyarchaeia archaeon. Taxonomy (GTDB): domain Archaea; phylum Thermoproteota; class Bathyarchaeia; order Bathyarchaeales; family SOJC01; genus CAYGVX01. Next base: position 14,081 of record CAZJAQ010000007.1, on the reverse strand, counting down.
AGAAACGGATATCCCTGCTATTCGTCCGACGCCGCCGACGCTGGAGACCACGCTCATGAGTTTTCCTCTTTCCTTGTACGTTGAAACATCCGAGAGTAGGGCGCTCCAACCTAGATTGCTCATCGACCAGAAGAATTCGAGGACTGTGAGCCCTGCGATGATGCTGTACGCTGCAGCCTCTGAGCCTGCGGTGCTTAGCAAGTGAACGTGGAGAAAGTATATCAGGATGTAGCCGACGGCTGCGATTGTTTCTCCGATGACCACGAGGCTTGCACGAATTCGGTACTTGTCAGAGATTCTACCCCACAAGAACGTTTGTGAGACACTGTTAGCTATCATCGTGAGGCTCGCGAGAAGAGTCGTCGCCGTGACAGAGAGCCCTAGACCAACCATCAAGTACAAGGATAGAAAGGTGTAGAACAGCCCTCTACGCGCCATCGCCATGAACTGATAACTGGATAGTCCAAGCGTCGTTTTCTTGTTCAAGACAACCTACGAAGAATGAAGCGTCTCCTTTATTCAACTTTTGGTAAAGCGCTTTTTGGAACCATAAAGATAGCTTTAAAGGGTTCGAAGCGTGTTTTCAACTTGTCTGCAAACTGTGGGTGCAACGATGAAGGGTGTTGGTGCCGGAAACGCCTTCTCGGCAGGATTCGGTTTAGCCTTGGGTGTGATGATGGCTAACTGCACGCTTCCTCTCATGACGCCTCCAGAGAAAGCAAAGCAGGTAATCCTTTGCCAAAAGTGCGGTAACAGGAACCCAGACGAGAACAGGTTTTGCAACGAATGCGGTCGCCCCCTCTACCCTCCACTTCTGACAACATGCTCAAAATGCGGTGCAACCGTGACGGCTACGAAGTTTTGTGGAGCATGCGGGACACTACTTCAAATGCAACAGAGAAAAAAAGGACGTAAAACGAAGTAGGACTACTCTGGAAGTTTTTCTCCACAGCTTCCGCAAAATTTCGTTCCAGCAGGGTTCTTCGTGTTACATTTTGCGCAAGCGATTTCAGCTCCTGCAGCGGGTAAGGGTTTGCCGCAGCTTCCACAGAATTTCATGCCGGCAGGGTTCTCAGCCTTGCAGTTTGGACAGACTATTGAGGGTGTCGGGGCTAGGCATGTTCCACAGTTGCCGCAGAATTTCGTGCCCACGGGGTTTTTTGCGCCGCATTTTTGGCAGACCACCACTTCTTGGGGTTTTCCCGCTTGGGCTTGCTGCATCTGCTGTGCCATGATGTAGGGCATGGTTAAGCCCATTCCCGCTCCGAGTCCTGCTGCGGCTGCTCCGCCGCCCTCTGACCCCTTGAGTTCCGCGGCTGTTTCTTTCATGTACTGCATCGTCATGGCTTGGGCTCCCATTCCAGAAGCGAATCTTCTGGCTTCTTCTGGGATTTTGATGCCCTCGAAGACGCAGTCGATGATTTTTAAGCCTATTCTGGCTGCTTCGTCGCTGATTTTCAGGGCGACTTTGTCGGTTGTGACATCCACGTTCTTGACGACGGTGAATATGTCGAAGCTTCCGAACTCGTTTATTATGCGCTCGTTTATGAATCCACGAATGTAGTTTTCGATGTCTCTGGACGACGAGGCGCCTCGGTTGCCGAAGAATTCCATGACAAACAGCTTGGGGTCTTCGACTTTGTAGAGCAGGTATCCGTAGAATCCCAGCTCGGCTTGGTATTTAATGTCGCCGCTCGGCGCCGAGTAGGCTGTTCCGCCGAAGTTTCCTCGGAACTGACTGTTGCTAACAAAGACGACTTCGCATTCGAAGATGTCTCCGATGATGCCGAGTTTCTGCAGAGCACCAGTCAATAGGGGAATGTTCTTGCTCGTTATAGTGTTTCTTCCGGGACCGAAGACATCGTAGGCTTTTCCGTCTCTGAAGAAGACAGCCCACTGGTTTTCTTTAACGATTACTTGGCTTCCGAATTTTAGGGAGAGTTTTGGAAATCTGTAAGCGATGTCTTCTGCTCCCGCGTAATCCCATGCGACTTTTTCAATTATGGGCATTAGTCTACATCTCCATGGGTCTGAATTCTTTTTCTCTCTCGTTCCACTTAGATTCCAAGTCGAGTATTAAAGACTTGACGTTCTTTACCTTGGCTTCCACGTTGTCCCAGTTTTCGGCTTCGCTATCCTTATACAGCTCTTCAACGGCGTTTACTATGGCTTTGATGTCGTTATCTAAGGCTTTGTCGTAGTTGAACACGCGAGCGAGTTCTTTCTCGTTAATCTGTCCCTTGCGGTCCCACCACCCAGCGTAACCGTAATCAGCGCGGTTGATTTTTTCGGCAACTCGGTCCAAGACTTGAATCACTTTCTTGAAGTGGTCTCCAGCGGCTTTTCGTCCAGCGTTCAGAGCCGCTAAGTAGATTTCTTCCCATCTGTGGCGCAGAGCTTTGAAGTCGGCGTAGTAGTAGTCTCGGAGTTTCTTGTCTAGTTCTCGCAAGTCCTCTTTTGTCGCGTAGCCTCCTGTGAACACGTTCTGGATTTTGTCAAACAATCCTTGCCTTTCTTTGACTTTTTCGATTGTTTCTCTTTCTGACATAGATTAGTCTCCTAGGTGATTTTGAATAGAGGTCTTCCTCCGCCTAAAACTTTTCCTTCGCAGCCGTCTATGACTATCGCGTAGTTTTCTCCTTTTAACGTGTAGTGGACAAACCAGACGGGTGCATGCACCAGTTCAGCCTCTCCGAGAACCACGTTTACACTGCAGGATTCGAGACTGTCCACCTTTCCACCCGCAATCAGCCTCTCCTTGGCTTCAACCTCGGACTTCACCAACGCCTTGGCTTCCTCTTCATTCAATTCTGCGTTGAGAAATTCAGCGTCTGAGAGAATCTTGCCCGCGTCGAAGGGAATCTTCCTGGCAGCAGGTATGTCATAAAAGTTTATTTCGCTTATCATGGTCCTTCTAGCCAGTGCTGGCCATACGTAGTGGTTTGAAAAGGAATAGGAGACTGTCCTAGGTTGTTTGTCCTTTTGCTGTGTTTCCATGTAGGCGCTGGCTCCTGCCAAAACCAGTTTTCCAAATTTTTTCAGCTTACCTGCTCTCTTGTCAGTAACCGCCTCTTGAGCCTGACGGATTTCTCCCATAAATCCTGCGCCAGTTGAGCCCTTAAAGAATGTGTTTGCGTCTGCAGCGAAGACCCAGAAGGGAATATAACGCAGTTTCACGTTTGTGATCTGAGCGTCTTTTGCGACTCCTACTCTTAAGATTCCTTTATCCATGTGCTTCTGCCCGGCTTCCACTGCCTGCTGAGTGAGAAGACGGTTTTCCAGCATGCTATGTCTCTTCACTTCTTCTCTAGTTCCAACAGTAATGGTAAAGCCGCAGTACCTGCAAGTGACTATGAGGTCTTCTTGTGTCACACTTAGAGGCGCACTGCATCTACTACAGCTCGTTGGTAACAGTTGCATGGGTTTTTCAACCGTAGGCTGTTTTGCGTCTGTCTGAACGGGAATTGCAGGAGTTGCGGGTGCTGTCGGAGCTGCCGTTGCTGCTTCCCTCTCTGTGTGACTCCTGAATGCTTGAGGGTTCTTTGCTGAGGCTAGAATGTTGTCTTCAACGATGAACCACGCTTCTTCGTTGTCTTCTCTGATTCCAGAAACCACAAAATCGTCTGGAACTCCTTTTACGCTTATGGTTTCTTTCGCCCCAAAGACCCCGGGCTTCTTGTACTCGATTAGAAAGCTTGTCTCGCCCGTTAACACACGTTCTATCTTGTAGCCTCGCTTTTCCATAGAAGATTTTAGTTTTTCCTGTAAGGCTTTAATGTCTAATCCGAGTCCTTGATAACGTGCCATAGTCATCGCCTCTTTTTTAGAATCTTTGCGGTCTTTGCGTGGCTTTTCTTGCTTCATCGCTGTATTTTCGGTTCCAGACTTCTTCTAGGTTGTGACCACATTTGGGGCAAGCCCTTACAGGCTCTGCTAATGGCTGTGTTATGAAGCCGCATCCGCCGTACTCCCTTAAACATTCGATTACGTATGGAAAGTTGATGACAGGTTTTACTTCGTTTGTTAGGTCGGGTCTACCTTGAACTGCAGCAACTCCTTTGACTGTCACTTCTAGTTCCGTAAAGGGGTCTGGACGTGAATACTGTGGAATGTCTATTTGGAAGGGCTGCTCATGATGTTGCCCAGTCGCCAGTTTGACTGGGCCTCCTACAGGGATTTTTCTCGTTTCCAACGATGAAGTACCGCTGTAGCTGCTGAAGCCTTTCTTCCATTTAACCTTCCTTTTACCGCCGAATTCTATTCTGAACTCTTCTATGGGAACTTCCTCGTCTGTATCGAGAAGGATTTTTCCTGTAAACTTCTCTGTTATTTCGTAGGCGACTTCGTCGAGTTTTAGCTCAATTTTGCTCTTGGGTGCTTTGAATTTCTTGAAAAGTCCCATCCTTTCTCTACTCCATCCATTTTATGCGTCTGTTCGCCTTTTAAAGTTTAAATTTTGTTAGTCGCAACTCTGAAAGAGAAGAGTTTAAACTTCGTTGAATCTCCAAAGAAGTAGAACTAGTGCCAGTTAAAAGACTGAAAAGCTTCTACACTGTTCCTAGCTTTTCTCTCTCTTCACTTAACTGCGTTGAATAGTTGCTTAGAAGAGGAGTAAGCATTTATAAGAGGCTTCATGAATCTTCTGAGGGAAAAATAACCGCAGGTAAAGAACCTTGCCGACACCATACGACGTCCCCGCACAAACCTTCGTCAACAAACTAGCCCAGTACATAAAGGACAACGTAGACCAAGTCACCCCACCACCGTGGGCACCCTACTCAAAAACAGGCACCCACACAACGCAACAACCCCAAGACCCCAACTGGTGGTACACACGCTGCGCCTCACTTCTTCGAAAAACCTACATGAAAGGACCAATCGGCGTCCAAAGACTGCGAGCAAATTACAGTGGAAGAAAAGACATGGGCGTCCGCCCAGAACACGTGAGAAAGGGTGCAGGAAGCAACATAAGAAAACTGTTTCAACAGCTAGAAGCCGCAGGACTCGTCGAGAACGTTAAAGGACAGGGCAGATTGTTAACAGCTGAGGGAAGACGGTTACTGGACACGATTGCCACCGAGATAAAAGCAGAATTAGAGAAGAAAGTGCCTGAGTTAGCAAGGTATTAGATAGGTGAGTGGCGTGAGCGAGGACGAAGAAGTCGAGACGCTGCGCAAGAGAAGGATGCTGGAGCTGCAGCGAAGACTCGCTCAAGAAGAACAGCGATTTCAAATGCAGCAGCAAGTCGAGATGCAAAAACAGGCTCTACTTCGACGCATACTTTCCCCCGACGCGAGACAACGCCTCACAAACCTAAAAATGGTAAAACCCGAATACGCAGAGCAAATCGAACTCCAACTCATACAACTCGCTCAAGCAGGACGCCTAAAAATCCCAGTCAGCGACGACGAGTTGAAAGAAATATTAAGCCGATTACAGTCTCAACGTCGAGACATCAAAATAAGGAGAAAATAACCATGGCTAGAACTAAACCAACGGCGAGAAAACGTAGGCTGGCAAAAGCTGGAAAGCAGAAAAAGCCAGTTCCAACTTGGGTGGTAGCTAAAACCCTGGGCAGGGTTAGGAGTCATCCGAAGAGTAAGCAGTGGCGACGTTCCAAGCTCAGGGCATAGAGGAGACAGTTCGTTTGGAAGAAAAAGCAGGAAATCTCAGAGAAAAGGAAGAGGAAGAAGAACCGCTGGAAGAAGAGGCTGAAACCGTCGAAGAAGCCGAAGCTGTCGAGGAAGTAGAGGAACCCTCGGAGGAAGAAGCAGGAATTGCCGAAGAAGAAAAAGGCGAGGAGGCTGTTGAAGAGGCAATCCCCGAAGAGGAAGAGGCTGAGGAAGAAGCGCCACCTAAGCGAGAAAAAGAGGAAGAAGAATTCGTAGAAGAAAGAATCTACACCATACCATTACGACGTGCTTGGATAATGCCGCCCAATAAGCGTGCTCCAAGAGCCGTGCGCATCATTAAAGCCTTTGTTCAAAGACACATGAAGGTCGGTGAAGCTGCCGTCGAAGAAGAAGGCGAGGAGAAGGAAGGCGGCAGAATAATAATCAGCAACGAAGTTAACGAAGTAATCTGGAGCCGAGGAATCGGGAAACCCCCTCGAAAGCTAAGGATTCGCGCAGCCAAAGACGCAGAAGGCAACGTGACTGTCTTCCTAGCCTAGGAGAGCAACGGTTGGCAATCTACTTACTAAGCCTTTTCGGAAGCGCAAGCATAGGAGTCTACTCCCTAGCAACCGACAAAATCGCAATAGTCCCCATGCAAGCCCCCGAAACAAAAATCAACAAAATCGAGGAATGGTTAGGCGTTAAAGTGGCCAGAACAACCGTCGGCGGCTCTGTTTTAATAGGAGCCTTAGTATGTGCCAACTCGAACGGCATACTCTTACCCCATTATGTACGAGAAGAAGAACTCGAAACCATAAAGGCCTCGGCGGAAGACGCTAATTTGGCAGTCATGGACACGAAGAGAACCGCATACGGAAACATGGTTCTTGCGAACGACTTTGGAGCAGTTGTCGACCCGAGGCATACGCCTCAGACTATCGAGAAAATCTCTGACACTCTGGGCGTCGAAGTAGTCCCTGGCGAAATCGCAGGGTTACCCTACGTGGGCTCGTTGGCGTTGGCTACGAATAAAGGCGTGTTGACCCATCCGTTGATTAAAGAGGAGGAACAACGCCTTCTCAAAGAGGTGTTAAAGGTACCCGTGGACGTGGGAAGCGTCAACTGTGGGATACCTTACGTAGCCACAGGGTTAATAGGGAACAGCAGCAATGTAGTGGCAGGGTTCCTGACCACAGGACCCGAAATGTTCATGATAGGTCAAGCCCTCGATGTGGTGAAATAATATGAGTGAAGTCAAAGTGTTCCGCGTTACGGGTGAAATAGTAAAGCCCAACTTGAAAACACCTTTTAAGAAGGAAGTCCGAGCCTTAAAGCCCGAGGACGCAAGGGAAACGGTATACATGGAGTTGGGGAGCAAACACCGCGCCAAACGCTTTCAAATAAGAATCCTTAAAATCGAAGAAGTCCCACCTGAAGAGATTGAAAACCCGTTGATAAAGAAGTTGACACTGGGAGAAAAGACGGATGTCCAGTGACGAAGAAACTTTTCGAAGACTCCTAACTGAGCTTAGACTGCTAGAAGGTACAGCGGAGGCGTTGCAGAACAGAATAAACTTGGTAAACGCCGCTATGACCGAACTTGCCTTTGCATCTACGACGATAGAAGGCTTGGAAAAGGAGAAGAAAGGCACGCCCTTGCTCGTGCCCATCGGCGGGGGTTCTTTCATCAAAGCTCAAGTTGCGACTACAGAGACTATGGTGGTCGGCATGGGCGCCGGCGTGTCGGTGGAGAAGCCTAGAGACGAAGCCAAGCAAGTTGTGGAGAAGCGCATCGCGGAGCTCGAAAAGTCCATGAACGCTCTTCAACAACAGATGAACCAAGTGATTGAAGGAATACGTGCGAAGAGGCAGCAGCTAGACGAAGTTTCGATGAAGCTAAGTAGTAGGAGGCAAGCAAGCAACGTTCGAAAAACTGAAAGCAGGACTAAGCGGCCTAGTTAACAAAATCACCACAACCGAGCTGAAAGCAGAACAACTGCAGCCGATTCTCTCCGATTTTAAGCTCAACCTCGTCGAAAACGACGTAGCCTTCCCAGTTGCAGAACGCATATGCGACGAGATGGAGAAAAGGCTAGACGGCGTTGAGGTAAAGCGTTTAGAAGACCGCAAAGAGGTTGTGAAGAAGAATCTACAGGAAGTCTTGATGGAAATTTTGAACAAGGGCGAAAAGATAGACTTACTGAAAATGGCTGAGAAAAAACGGAAAGAAGGAGAGCCCTTAGTTGTCGCGTTCGTTGGAATAAACGGTACAGGGAAAACGACGAGCATCGCCAAAGTCGCTAAACTGTTAATGAAAAGCGGCTACACCGTTGTCTTGGCTGGCAGCGACACTTACCGAGCTGGCTCTATTGAGCAGTTGGAAGAACACGCAAAACGCCTTGGTGTGCGAATAATCAAGCACAATTACGGCGCTGACCCCGCCGCCGTGGCTTTTGACGCCATTAAGCATGCTCAGGCTCACGGCGTAAACGTGGTGCTCATAGACACTGCGGGGCGTATTCAAACCGACAAGAACTTGATGAACGAGTTAGCCAAGGTTAAGCATGTTGTTAACCCGGATTTGACGTTACTCGTGGTTGACGCTTTGACGGGAAATGACGCGGTCATGCAAGCTGAGGAATTCAACACCAGCGTGGGCATAGATGGAACAATCTTGACAAAAGTGGACGCTGACGTGAAGGGTGGCTCAGCCCTAAGCGTAACATACATAACTGGCAAGCCCATCCTGTTCATAGGCTTGGGTCAAGCATACGAAGATTTGCAGCCCTTCAAGCCAGAACAGTTCTCACAGATGATGCTAAAATAGAGAGGCAACTTTTGCTGCTTAATGCTTTGCTAGTACTCATAGATGCTTACGTCGGTGCCAGCCCATTGGCCAACGTCTATGGGTTCGATTGAGAATATTCGATTGTATGTGTTTCCCGCATCTATGGTGGTGTTGAAGGAATAGGTAGCGAGGTCCCCGCCGCCGATTGTCGTGTAATACAGCGTGCAGTTGCAGGAGATTACCTCTGCTGCGCCATTCCTCAGCCTGATGGCAGTTGTGACTCTGTCGTCTCCACGAATTTGATGGCTAACAGAGAGTATAACTATGTCGGTAGATTCCACGTCTCCTCCCAAATAGCCTAGTTTAAGAGTGAGATGGTGAAAAGCTGGATTCCAACGACTGCTCCGATGATAACGCCGATTAGCAGGCTTTGCAGTATTATTAGAACTAACGCTACTTTGTGCCGTCTTCTTTTTGTGCCCTCAATCATTATGACTCTTCCAAGTTGGCTCGTTATGAAATCAAACAACGGGACTCAGAATAAATGGTTTAAGTCTCTATACTGAGAATTCGTATTGTTGATTCAGAGACAGACTCGGATGTTGAAGCTGTCTAATAGAGTAGTACGGTTGACTATAGGTAGTCCTTCGACTTTGAAGAATGGGACTAGGGGCAACGAGACGAAGCTCAAGACCATGAAGTAGGGGCGTACTCTTGAGATTCATTGTCTGGTCATCAAGCGTCTTGGTCGCCACTTGTCAGATTTTGTTGAGGAGTTTTAGCAGTATTGCTTTTTCGCTGTGCAGTCTATTCTCGGCTTGGTCGAAGATTACGCTGTTAGGAGCCTCTATCACGTCAGCGCTAATTTCATAGCCGCGATGAATGGGCATGTCGTGCATGATTAATGCCTTGCTGCCTGCCATCAGCTTGCTATTGATTTGGTAGGGCATCATCAGCTTGACGCGTTTTTCCTTTTCCTCTTTGAACTGTGGGTCGAGGAAGAGCTCCATGTCAACCCACGTGTCCGTGTAGACCACGTCCGCATCTTTCACAGCTTTCTTGACGTCAAGTGTAACTTGGTGTAGTCCTGTTCTCTTCGCCTTTTCAAGCAGTTCTTCGTCTTGTGCGGGTTCGTGAACGATCGGGGTTACGGTTGTTATCTGCATTCCCGTCATGGTGCATGCTTCGATCAGCGAGTTGCAGACGTTGTTGTGGACGCCTATGTAAACCAGCTTTAACCCCTTCAGCTTGCCCTCATGTTCCTTCACTGTCATTAGGTCGGCGATGGCCTGGCATGGATGATACTTCTCGTCGCAGCCGTTGATAACTGGCACCCTCGATGCTGAAAACATCTGCATCAAGTCGGCGTTTTTCTTCAGCCTTGCCATTATGCAGTCGACGTTGCGTGAAAGATACTTGACCTCATCAGCTATGTCGGCTAGTTTGAACTGGGTTGTGAGCCAGTCCATGTATATGGCGTGACCGCCGAGCTGAGTCATAGCCACTTCGAAGGAGACGCGCGTTCGGGTAGATGTTTTTTGGAAGATCATGGCTAGGGACTTGTCTTGTAGGGAGGTTCGGTATTTTGCGGGTTCTCTCTTAACTTCGATTCCTTCGTTGATGAGGAACTCAACTTCTTGCGGTGTCCAATCTTTAAAATTGATCAGATGCTTCATAGCTGCATCTCCCAGTCTCCTCAACAAGCCAGACTCAGTCGATATAAGTTTTATGGAAACCCTTAAACCCAATTGGAAGCCTCAAGAATGGGTGATGGAGCACTTCTGATGATTCTCATACTAGCTTCCACGAAAGACGTTGCAAGCATGAACATTCGCCAACAACTAATAGCCCACTACGGTTTTGAGGAAGCTACGGAGAAATTTCACACCACCATGGTTTATCACAAAGTAGCAGGTGGTAATGAGGTCAAGCTCGTGACAATCGACGAAGAAGCAATATACTACCAAGCCATCACAGACCACTTCGCTCCACAACTCCTAATCTACATTTCTCGCCACAGCAGCAGGAGCGGCACCCCAACGCTTTCAGTCCATGCTCCTGGCAACTTGGGGCAGGCAGAAAAAGGCGGCATAGCACGGAAAATTTCAGTAGCGCCAGCTTACGCGATGAAGGCGGCTCTGCTGGAGATGGCGGAGCAGAGGAGCAGGCTGGGTTTAGGCTACAAGGTTTCCTACGAATGCACTCATCATGGTCCCTCTCTGGGTGTGGCGACTATGTTCGTGGAACTCGGAAGCTCCCCTGCAGAATGGGGAGATTTGAGGGCTGCAGAAGCAGTAGCCCACGCAGCGATGGCGGCAATTTCCAAACACGTCGAACCTTCAACGATAGCTGTCGGCGTCGGCGGACCACACTACAGCGAAAAATTCACGCGCATGGCTTTGGAGGAAGGCTTTGCCTTTGGTCACATGGTTCCAAAGTATGCGGTTTCGCAGGTTGACGCTGAAATTCTTAAGCATTGTGTGGAGCGAACGGTTGAGAAGGTTGATACTGTTGTTTTGGATTGGAAGGGCATAACAGGTGCAGATAAAGCAGGATTAATTGAGGCTTTAAGAGGGGTTGGGGTGCCAACGCAGAAAGCTTAGGAGTAGATGTGGTGCGGCCACCGGGATTTGAACCCGGGTCCTCAGCGTGGCAGGCTGACGTCCTAAACCAAGCTAGACTATAGCCGCAATCGCTAGCATACAGTTTATCTACTTCTCTTAAAATCTTTCTGAAAGGCTAGGATGCATCGATGGTCTACAAGACAGTTAAGCTAAAAGATGGGCAGACTGCCGAGTTTGACTGGTTGAAGGAAGAGGATTTACCAGAGGTGGTAGACGCACTCAACAGCGTAATCAGAGAAGGAAGATACCTCTTCATGAACAACGAGATAACGGACATGGAAGAGGAACGAAAATGGTTCGAACGGAGCACAAAGGATGGAATGCTCTACCTGACTGCAAGAGTTGAAGGCAAGATGGTTGGAGGAGCAAGCATCCACCCACGCACAGAAAAACGGTCACACGTAGCAGAGTTCGGCATCTACATCCGCGACGGCTACCGCAACCTCGGCTTAGGAACCACCCTGACACTGATGTTTATCGACATCGCTAAAGAACACGGGTTTGAAATTCTTCAGCTTTCAGTCCACGCTACCAACGAGAGAGCCTTTCACGTCTACAAGAAATGCGGGTACAAAGAATGTGGCAGACTGACCCGCGACGTGAAATTCCTCGACGGCACTTACACGGACAGAATATTAATGGAACAGCTTCGGTAGCATGCCCTGAAAAGCATGCAGCTTTAAGCAACGGAAGTCTTATATCTTAAGCTCTATCTGTTGGCAAGTCTAAACAATCACGACAAAAAAAGAGAAAGGAGAGCCCCAGCATGATTAAAGACCCGACCACGTTCTATTCCAAGAACGCCTTAAACATGAAACGATCTGAGATAAGGGAACTCCTAAAATTCACGCGGCAACCAGACATCATCTCCTTCGCCGGAGGACTCCCAGACCCGCATACCTTTCCAGCCAAAGACCTAGAAGAGATCTCATGCCAAGTACTGCGGGAAAAAGGAAGCATGGCACTCCAGTACGGACCCACGGAAGGGGAAGTGCCTTTGAGGGTTGAGATTGCCAAGTGGCTAAGCCGCGAAAAACCCGGGATTAAACCCGAGAACATTCTGATAACAGCCGGCTCGCAGCAAGGCTTAGACATCGTTTCCAAGATTTTCTTGGACCCCAAGGACATTGTCGTAGTGGAGCTGCCGTCTTACATCGGTGGTCTTCAAGCGTTCTCGGCTTACAGAGGCAACGTCATCGGTGTTCAACAAGACGATGAAGGAATGAGAATGGACTTGCTCGAGAACCTGCTGAAGAGGCTGGCAAGTAAGGGTAAGAAGCCGAAATTCATCTACGTCGTGCCAGATTTCCAGAACCCTTCGGGAGTAACCATGTCCCTGGAGAGGCGGAAGAAGCTCTTAGAATTGGCTTACGAGTACGAGATTCCCGTAGTGGAGGACAGCCCATACCGAGACCTACGCTACACGGGAGAACCTGTTCCAGCTATTTACAGCTTGGACACGCAGAACCAAGTTATCGCGTTGGGCACTTTTTCTAAGCTACTATGCCCAGGCTTGAGGTTGGCGTGGATATTGGCTCCTGTCGAGTGGATGGACCGCATGGTCGTGGTAAAACAAGGCATGGACCTGTGCTCGCCCACGTACACTCAGCTCATAGTTGCCGAATACTTAAAGCGGGACTTGTTAGCCAAACAGGTTGAGAAGATTCGCAGGTTGTATGGCAGAAAGCTGGAAGCAATGTTAGAGGCTCTGCGGAAGTACATGCCGAAGGGCGTGGAATGGTCCACCCCCCAAGGAGGGTTGTTCCTCTGGGTGAAACTGCCGAAGAAGATGAGCGCAAACGACCTTTTCCCGAAAGCCATAGAAAACAAGGTAGCCTACGTCGTGGGCTCAGCTTTCCACTGTGATGGTAAGGGGCAGAATACGATGAGAATCAACTTCTCGTTTTCGACGGAAGAACAGATTGATGAAGGCATCAAACGGCTAGCCAAGATGATAAAGGAAAACATGTGAAGCATCATCGTTGACGAAAGCAGATGGTGCCGAGGGCCGGGTTTGAACCAGCGACAGTTGGAGATATCTCCCGATTCACTCCCCGCAATTCCCCCTTTTGTTTTGCACGCAAGCCAAGTTGCAACGCTTGAAAAAACTGGGGCTGATCTTGATTTAACAAACAGGGTTTAAATCAAATAGGCAAAAAACTTGTGTGCCCAATCGCCAATTAGCCTTTAAGCTTTCTTGCATTCTAGAGGAATCGCAAAAAGACTTGAAAAGAGGATTCACCAACTGAAAAGTCCAGAAGAATACATCAGAAAAATAGAAGGAAGATAATAATTCATACATATGAAGATTTAAATATTATTTTATTCATAGTACAAATCATGGCAAAAGGAAATTATATTGCAGAAATAGAAAATGTACTGAAAAGAAGAAAAAAGCCGATAGAGTTATTGAACATTATTTTAGGTTTCCTTGATTTCAAAACAACGGAGATCAAAATCTATAATCTTCTACTAAAATCCTCATTGACTATAAGACAAATTGAAGAACAGCTAAATCTTTCAGAACGAACAATACGAAAACATATCAAAAAATTAGGCCAAGATGGATTCATAACTAGAAAGGTGGAACAAGGTAAAAGACTCAAGTATGTTTACATGGCTGTTCCTGTCCAGGAAACATGGAAAAAAGTGAAAGATAAGATTCAAAAGATATTAGATGGAATCACCAAAGTTTTAGAAACAAAGGCCATATTCTTTTAGCGGCTTACCAGTATGCATCTTCAAATGTTCCTACACCTTTGCCTAAATCATCCAAAGTGATTGTTCGGTCTTTGATTTTCAGACTAAGTTCCTTAGGTAATACCGCATATTCAATGTAAACCTGTGAACCGCCACCTTTCATAGTAAATTGTTTTTCAGCATAAGTTTCTAGTAGGATTCTGAAGTCTTTGTCACGGTCTTTTCCTTCAACAATCCATAGAAGGGTATCGTCTTTTCTCTTTGATATTTTCAGCTCTGGATTATCGAATCTGATGATTTCGTTATTTTCATGATCATGAAAAGTTAGAGACCTGCGGAAATATCTTTTCGAAT
>CAZJAQ010000006.1:18395-40220 GCA_964544285.1 uncultured Candidatus Bathyarchaeia archaeon | reverse complement strand
CGATGTTCTTTAAAATCAAGCTCTTTCATGATTCATCCTCTCTCCGCAATTCTGTATTCTAGTTACATTAAAGCCTTAAGCAAATTCGCAAATTGAAAAACCTATCCAGAAGCCACCTAGCCCGAAGAGCAACAGAACCGCTAAAAAACATCACTTTTTGGTAGCAGGCTTATGCGGTTCTATCCTCACTTTTATTTCTGTGACTTCGTCGAATTCCTGCTTTACCCTTTCTTCTATTTCAGTTGCAATCTGGTCAGCATCCCTCACCGACATATCTCCATCAACCAAAATGTGCATGTCGCCCATCAAGTATGGTCCCAGTTTTCTCATGCGAATGCCGTACACGTCTCTAACGTGTTCGACGCTTCTGGCGATTTTTTCGATGTCTGATAGAATATCTGCACATTGACAGGCATCCATCAACACTAGCGAAGCCTCCTTAACAACCGAGTAGGCAACGCTGAAGATGAAGAGTGCGATTATTATCCCAGCAACAGAGTCAGTCTGCACAATTTGTAGGTATCTGTTGAAGGCTACGCCCAAAAAAGCAGTGACTGAAGTGAGCACGTCCTTAACTGAGTTAAACGCGTCTGCTTTCAGCGCTAAAGAGGAATACTTCTTAGCCGCACGAGTCTTGTAGATCAGAAGCGCCATCGCCACCAAAGACGCCAAAAGCGCCACCACCATGGCAATCTCAGCGTTCACCACTCTTCTTGGATACAGTAATTCCAGATAAGATTCGTAGAGAATAACCACTCCGATAGCGGCTAAAAGAAAGGCAGCGATGAAGCTGCTGAAGGTTTCAACCCTGTAGTAGCCAAAGTGAAATTTGCCGTCGGGTGCCTTCCTCGACAGGCGCAAACCAACCCAGACGATGAGAGAAACCACGGCGTCAGCGAAAGATTGAGCACCGTCGGCGACGAGGGCAAGGCTAAAAGTGAAGATACCGACAACCACTTCAACAATGCCCACGGTTAAAGAGACTAGGAAGGATTTTTCGGCAACTTTTCCGCCCTTAGCCAGCTCAGTCGACTGCAACCTTTCTGTTCCCTTTCCAAACTAGGATTAGATACTATTGCACAAACCCTATTTCAACTGTGCGTTCAGTTCTTCACCTCTTTCATGTAGCCATCCTTTTTAATCCGCCGACTCCAAAGATGTTTAAACGGCAGATTCAAATACGGAGATATTTTCAAATGGGTTATTCACGTAGTATAGAGGGGAAACAGACTTGAGCGAAGAGTTTCCAGGCTACCGGGGCAAGGCGCTGAAGGTTTTGAAGGAAGTGGAAGCAGAGATTGGCGATGTTATCCGTGTCTTGAAGGAAGGAGAAACGTATGAAGGGGTGCTTATTCCACGGTCAGAGTTCGGCGACGACAAACACATAGTGATTAAGCTGAAGAACGGGTACAACGTTGGAATCCACATAACTCCAGAAACAAAAGTCGAAAGAATCGGGGCTGGAACAAAACCAACATTTTCAGCGCCGCCTTTACCACGACAGAAGCCCGACCTTCCCCGAGTGGCTGTTCTCAGCACTGGCGGCACGATTGCAAGCCGAGTGGACTACAGAACGGGCGGAGTGAGACCAGCACTAACGGCTAACGACCTTTACAGCGTCGTTCCAGAGCTCTCGGACGTAGCCATAATAGAAGCGAAGATTCTCTTCAGCCTGTTCAGCGAAAACATCACCCCAAAACATTGGACGCAAACCGCAAAACAAGTAGCCAGCCACGTTGAAGACGGTGTCGCGGGGGTCGTTGTGGCGCATGGAACAGACACCATGAGCTACACCGCAGCCGCGTTGAGCTTCGCACTACAAGACCTACCCGTGCCAATCGTCCTCGTGGGCTCTCAACGCTCCGCCGACAGACCAAGCTCAGACGCCGCGACCAACCTAATCGCCGCCGTAAGAGCCGCTGCAACCGCGCCCTTCGCAGAAGTCGTCGTCGCCATGCACGAAACCGCCTCTGACAAAGCGATTGCCTTCCATCGAGGAACCAAAGTGAGAAAGTGCCACACAAGTCGCCGCGACGCTTTCAAGTCAGTAAACACGACACCCCTAGCTAGGGTCGAAGAAGGAAAGATTAGCATGCTGACTCAGAGTTACCGTGTGCGAGACTCTAAACGGAAGTTGACGATAAAGCCCATGTTTGAAGAGAAAGTTGCCCTCGTAAAGTTCTATCCCGGCATGGACGCGAAAGTCGTCGAATGGTACGTGGACAACGGTTTCAGGGGCATCGTTCTGGAAGGGACAGGGTTGGGGCATGTGGGGGGATATTGTTTTTCTGCCATAAAGAAGGCGGTTGAGAAGGACGTTGTGGTTGGTATGACTTCTCAATGCGTCTGGGGGCGGGTGAACATGAACGTGTACGACACGGGCAGGGACCTCCAAAAAATCGGCGTAACCTCCTTAGGAGACATGCTACCCGAAACAGCGCTCGTGAAGACGATGTGGGCGTTGGGACAGACGAAGGAAGCTGAAGAAGCACGGAAACTTCTTGTTAAGAACGTTGCCGACGAGTTTTCTGACCGAACACTCTTCGAAGAAGATTACGGGTGGGGATGAGTGTGGCTGTAGATTATGCGAAAATAGGCTTGAAAGTGGGCTTGGAAGTACATCAGCAACTAGACTCTGAGAAGAAGCTCTTCTGCGATTGTAAGACTGAGCTCTTCAAGGAAGAACCCGAAATCACCTTCTTGCGTAGACTGCGCCCCACGCAGAGCGAGCTTGGACAAGTCGACCCCGCTGCCTTCTTCGAGTTCCAGAAGGGCGTCAAAATCCTCTACGAAGCTAACAAGGATGCGGCGTGTTTGGTGGAGATGGATGAGGAGCCGCCCCACGATTTGAACCGCGACGCCCTAGAAGCCGCTCTCATCATTTCGTTAATGCTAGAGGCTAAGCCTGTTGACGAAATCCACGTCATGCGCAAGACAGTCATCGACGGCTCGAACACCACGGGCTTTCAACGCACCTGCGTGGTGGCTTTCAACGGAAAAGCCGAGATTAGGGAAAAGGTTGTTCCGATTCAACACGTGGGTCTCGAAGAGGACGCGGCTCGGAAGATGGGGGAAGAAAACAACATTCTTCGGTACCGCATCGACCGTCTCTGCATCCCCCTCGTGGAAGTCGCCACTGCCCCAGTCATCTACACGCCGAGGGAGGCGGAAGAGGTGGCGTTGGCTGTTGGGAGGGTTCTTAGGGCGACGGGCAGGGTGAAGCGGGGCTTGGGCACTATACGGCAAGACTTGAACATCTCTATCAGTGAGGGTGCGTTGGTGGAGATTAAGGGATTGCAGGAGCTCGAGCTTGTTTCGGTGGTCGTCGAGAATGAAGTTCAGCGGCAGCTTAACCTTCTTAGAATAAGGGAGGAATTGGCGAAGCGGAGCGTTAAAGAATATGCCCTCAGGGACGAGTTTGTCGACGTTACCCACGTTTTTGCGAAAACGAAATGCAAGGTCATCCAAACCGCTGTCGAGAAGGGCAAGCGGGTTTTGGCTGTTAAACTGCCTGGGTTCGAGGGCTTTTTGAAAAGAGAATTGATCCCCGATGTGAGGTTGGGCACCGAGATGGCGGATAGGGCTCGGTTTTGGGGACGCGTAGGCGGCATCTTCCACACCGACGAGCTACCCGCTTACGGGATTACTGCAGAAGAAATGAACGCCTTAAAGGATGTCGTTGAAGCAAAGCAGGGTGACGCCGTGGTCTTTGTCGCCGACGTTCTGGAAAACGCGTCTGACGCATTGAAAGCTGTTACCGAGAGAGCGAGGGAAGCCTTGAAGGAAGTGCCGCAGGAAACACGCGCGCCGAAGCCAGACGGGACGACTCGTTACATGCGTCCTAGGCCTGGCGCCGCGCGTATGTACCCTGAGACTGATGTTCCTCCAATCCAAGTTTCGCAGGACTATGTGGAAGGCTTGCTTGAGCGTTTGCCCGAGTTGCCAGAGCAGAAGATGCAGCGGTTAACGCGAGACTATGGGTTGAACGAGAAGTTGGCGAGGCAGGTTCTCGATTCAGAGTTTAGTCAGCTTTTCGAAGAGGTTGTCGATAAGAGTAAGGTTTCGCCTACATTGGTTGCTGTGGTCTTGACTGAGACGTTGAGGGCTTTGAGGCGAGATGGGGTGGAGGTTGAGAACGTGTCTGATGAACAGTTTTCTGAGCTGTTCCGTTTGATTGGTCGGGGAGAGGTTGCTAAGGAAGCAGTTTCAGACGTGATTGTTTGGCTGTCGAAGCATGGGGGAGCGAAGGTTGCAGAGGCTGTTGACGCTCTTGGGTTGGGTATGATTTCAAGGGACGAGGTTGAGCGAATCGTGGAGGACTTAACCGAGGAGAACCGAAGCGTCTTGATGAAGCGGGGGGAGAAGGCTTTCGGGGTTCTCATGGGTTTGGTGATGAAGAAGGTGAGGGGCAAAGCCAAAGCCGAGCTGGTAAGCGAGTTGGTAGAGAGGAAACTCAGAGAATTAAAGAAATAGTCAGCAGTGTGAGCATGGAGCTAGGGTCTATCTTATATAATCGGAGAAATGCTCCAAAATCCACTCTACAGAAGCTCAATTTAGGCTTCTTTTCATGGAGTTTCCGAAGAGAAGTTTAATCAATTGATTAACTGACTCAAAGGACTGACAAAGGAAGCTCTATTCAAAGAGCATTCAACGTAAGCTACAATAGTCTTATTAGTGTTTTAAAGCAGAGTGAAAAACTGATAAATCATGCCATTTAGCAGAGTCAATGATGTTAAACTCTATTATGAGGACTATGGATCAAAAGACCAAACCCCATTGGTGTTCATACATGGTTTCAGCCTTACGAAGATAATCGACATTGACAACAACCCTCACAGAGTTTGGATTCCCCAAATTGAACACTTCAAGGATAGAAGAAGGATTATCATTTTTGATTTGCGTGGATTCGGTCAGTCAGACAAGCCACGAGAGAAGTATTCCATGAAAACGTTTTCAGAAGACCTTTTTTCGCTTCTGAAAAATCTTGAAATCGAGAAAGCGATTATAGTTGGATACTCAATGGGCGGAATGGTAGCTCTGAGATTTGTCTTAAATCATCAAGAAATGGTTGACAAGCTAATTCTGATAAGCACAACCGCATCAATGCAAAATCCATATTGGAAAAGAAAACTGCTTGCCCCCTTGTGGACCAGAATCCAAATGAGAAAACTGTCAGCAAATCTCATAACGCCCAGATACATTTTTCCATCATGCTGGTCCGCCATCGCCAACTTCGACGTAGTTTCCGAGCTTCCCAGAATACAAGTGCAAACTCTTATCATTCATGCTGAGGGAGAAACTTTCTTCCCGCTCACCCAAGCGAAGTGCATTAAAGATCACCTTCCAAATGCGAAATTAGTGATACTTGAAGGTATTGTGACGCATTTGCACACTATCTCAACACCCGAGAAAACATGGGAAGCCATCGAAGAATTCATTCGGTTAAATCCTTAGGTTCAGCTATGACTTTTCCGCAAAACCAAAAAATGGTTATCCTCAAGTGGTTTTTGTCAGAATCTTTGGTTCTTTCCATTCTTCTCTTAATACACCTAACAAGCACGCATCAACGAATTTCCCCATCGTAAACCCACCCTTCCGAACAATGCCTTCCTTCTTGAACCCCGCTCTCTCTGCCGCTCTTATAGCAGCTATGTTTCGTGCATCTGTGCAGACTGTGATTCTCGGGATGTCTCTGTAGAGAAACAGGTAGTCGACCAAGATCTGTATGGCTTCTGTTGCGTATCCTTTTCTCCGTTCAGAGGGAACAACATCGTAGCCAACTTCCACCCACCCATGAAGAATGTCCTTCCCACAGCCGATATGCCCTATTTTTGTTCCATCCTTCTTCTCAATTATGAATTCCGAATGTTCCATAGCAACTTGCACGGGCGAGGGATTCTCAAACTCCAGTAAGGCTTGAGTTTTTGACTTTTGCAGAACGGGAAAATATTCACCTTGAAACTCTAAACTGTTGAACCACTCTACGAGCAACGGCACATCCTCTTTCTCCATAAGCCTCAAATTCACGTTCTTGCCTTCGAGCAACTCGAATCACCAACCCGAATAGTTAGGTTGGTTCAGCTATAACTCTTCTGCGATGATTCGCAATACCCTGCAAGAAGCCTAAGTCCACATGTATCGCTGGTTTGAGGTTAGGAGAATTGGCGTCAAATTGCAAGCTAGTTGAGCATGAAAGCCGTGGCTGCATAACTTTATAAGGACCTCCCGTCAATCTGGTAGTTAAAGCATGAATTAGGTTTCCAAAAGAAAGCTAGTTCTGCGTCATAAAACAGGAGGTGCAGTCAGCATGCCATACGAAAGAGAGCCTCGAGAAATGCACAAAGCAGTTTGCGCAGATTGCGGTCAAGAATGTGAAGTCCCGTTCAAGCCAGATACCAGTAGACCAGTCTACTGTCGAGAATGTTGGTCGAAGAGAAGAGGCGGAACACGAAGAAATAGATATTAACACAATTCACCATAGCATGACCATCTAACAAGTTCAACATTTTTTTCAACTATTTTTTTTATTTTCCGTTCCATATGCACGTTGGTTTCATCGACGATGCTGAAGCGTGTTTTTAGGCGCATGGCTTCGAAAGAGTTTTAATAGAATAGTGCTTTCAGTAAGCGTTGGTTGGTGACCTCTGATGGCGAAGATTAAGGTTGCGTTGGCTGGCGTCGGGAACTGCGCTTCAGGCTTCGTCCAAGGCTTATGCTATTACCGAGGCTTCAGTGATGAAAGGGACGTCGTGGGGCTGAGGCGCCTAATCCTCGCCGGTTATCATCCCCGGGACGTCGAGGTGGTTGCGGCTTTCGACATCGACACCCGTAAGGTTGGGCGGGATTTGGCTGAGGCTATTTTTGCCGAGCCGAACAACACTTTGAGGTTTGCTGAGGTTCCAGAATTAGGCGTCTCTGTCCAGAAGGGGCAGGTTTTGGACGGTGTGGGAAACTACCTGAAGAGCATCGTGAAGGTTAGTTCTTCTTCCGAGGTTGACGTGGCGCAAGTGTTGAAGGAGAAGGGGGCTGAGATGCTCGTCAACCTTCTTCCGAGCGGTGCGGTGAGGGCTTCCCAGTGGTATGCCGAGCAGGCGTTGGGGGCTGGCTGTGCGTTCGTCAACGCGACGCCTGTGAGCATAGCGAGTGATTGGGCTTGGGCTGAGCGGTTCAAGGATGCGAAAATACCCGTCGTGGGCGATGACTTGGTTAATCAGATGGGGGCTACTACGTTGCATAAAACGTTGATGCGGCTGCTTTCGGAGCAGGGTGTGCGCATAAGCGAGACTTATCAGCTCGACGTGGGTGGTGGAACCGAATCCCTAGACACGTTGGAGAGGAGTCGGGAGACTAAGCGGGCGGTGAAGACGAAGGCTGTGGAGTCGGCTCTGCCCTACAAGGCGGAAGTCGTAGCTGGAACGACCGACTACGTAGACTTTCTGGAGAACCGTCGGGACAGCTACATGTGGCTGAAGGGCGTATACTTTGGAAACGCACCGATGGAGATTGAGCTGCGCCTGTGCACTGTTGACGGGCCGAACGCAGGGTCTGTTCTGTTAGACGTTGTGCGTGCGGTCAAAGTCGCCTTGGAAAGAGGAGAAGCAGGTGCCGTAGAGAGCATATCAGCCTACGCCTTCAAACAACCACCAAAAACACTACCACTAGAGAAAGCAACACAGATGTTTGAAAGCTTTCTAAGCCAAAAAACCTAGTTACGATACAGTTGTTTTGTATCCGTCTCTATCTTTCTCGTTTCCCGAGGATGAACTCTTCTACCCATTGTTTTGCTTGGCTGTCGGGCACCTGCACTGGTGGATGCTTGAAAGCGTATGAGGAGATGCTGATTAGTGGTCCCGCTATTCCTCTGTCCAGCGCCAGCTTCGTTGCCCGTATGACGTCTATGGATACGCCCGCGCTGTTTGGCGAGTCTTCCACTTCCAGCTTCGCACGGACAGTGACTGGCTGGTCTCCGAACTTCCTTCCCCGAATGTACAGGTAGCAAATCTTCTTGTCCCCCAGAAAGGGCACATAATCTGAAGGACCGATGCGTGTGGGCACTTCGTAGGGCACGAGGCTCGTGACTGCTTCTGTCTTGCTAATCCGCTTAGATTTTAGCCTGTCCTCTACCGTCATGTTCAAAAAATCCGTGTTCCCGCCCAAGTTAAGCTGATAAGTCTCCTCAATCTCAACCCCACGGTCGACACACAACTGCGCCAAACTCCGATGCAGAATCGTGGCGCCCAGCTGACTCTTTATGTCGTCGCCCGCCACAGGCAAACCCCGCTCCTCAAACTTCGCACTCCACGCTTTGTCAGAGGCGACGAACTCTGGAATACAGTTCACGAAGGCACATTTCGCGTCTAAACACGCCTGAGCATAACGCAACGTCGCATCGTGGCTTCCAACCGGAAGAAAGTTGACCAGCATGTCCGCCTGCGCTTCCTCAAGAACCTGTGCGACGTCGGAAGCATCAACCCCCTGTCCATCATAAGCATAGAAGGGCACCCTCATGTGAGGCGCCACGCCGTCGAGAGCAGGCCCAGGCATCACTTTAACCCCCAGTCGAGGAACGTCAGCAAATTTTGCACAAACATTGGGCTCTGCCCATATAGCCTCAGCCAAGTCCTTCCCAACTTTGTGCCTGTTAACCTCGAAAGCAGCCACAAACCGAATATCCCTGACGTGGTAGCCGCCGAAGTTAACGTGCATCAAACCGGGCACTTTAGCGTCTTCGCGGGCGTTCTTGTAATACTCAATGCCCTGAACGAGGGCAGATGCACAGTTACCTACACCAGCTATTGCAACTCTGACTTCCATAAGGATTCCCTCTACGACATTAACGGGCTTGCTTCTTCACTTCCGCTTTTCCATCGTCTTTCCGTGTTTTTCCAAAGCTTTTTTGAATGCTTCAGTGGCATCCTTTTCAAGCCAGTTCAAATAGGCTAAACAGACCACTATCACATCAGCTATGTCCACTTCGATGTCTTTGCCATGTCTCCCTTCTGCCAGATACTTTTCGGCAACCTGACCAACCTGTTCAGTGAGAAGAGTTATGAAAAACCCAGTGGTGAATACCTCTTTCTTATGCACTTCATAGGAAATTTTTCTAATAGCTTCTTGAGCTTCTTCTAACATAGAATATTCCACATCGCTCTGTATAGACACTGACAAAATATAAGACTAGCGTGAAGCTAGCTAGAATCCTTCCTCGCAGCATCCCACAACGCTGCTATGTCTTCCAGTATTCGAGGCTGCAGCACAAAAACATCTCTAGGGTCCTCCACGTAAATGTGGAACATGTAAGTTCTGTCAAGTCGATTAAGCTTAGTAAGCTGATATTCCGGTTTCCTCAGCAATTTTTCAGCATAGCTGTCAGCCACTCTCCTGAGGATTCCCTCAATTTTCTCGGTTTTTTCACTGGGCAACATATTGTCGAAGCTTAGTTCGATGCCGTAACGGAACAGTTTTGTCTCCTCTCCTTTATACCGAAAGTTCACAACATCCTTATCGAGCATTCTCCGGTTACTCACGACGGCAGTGTTGTCTGCAGGAGTCAAGACCTTAGTGTAGTTTATGGATATCTCCTTGACTATTCCCTCAACACCGTCTAGTCTAACGTAATCTCCCACACGAAAAGGACGACTTATTAGTATATACAGCCCAGCGAGCACGTTCCCAATAGTCTGGCTGGAGGCAAAACCTATGGCTGCACCACTCAAAGCAGAGAAAGCAACGATAATGTCAGAGGAGACTCCTCCAAGGCTGAGAATGGCGATGAGTGCTCCTATGAAGATTATGAACCGCCCACTCAGCATTAGAGCGTTTCCAGCATGAGGCGGCAGCTTAGCTCGTGCAATAAACCGCCCAATCCATCTGGAAATTAACCGTTCAACCACAACGGCGGCAACAACGATCACAATCAGCCAAACAAGTGTCGGCAAGAAAGGATACTGAGCGAATATTTCATCTAAGATTAAGGCAAGCCTCATACTCACTACTACCAGTAGAAAGTAAGATAAGTATTTTCATTCTAGACCGCAGAACAGAGGACAGTTTTATTTGTATTAATTACCTGAGTAACCATTCAAGCATTTTCCGGAACAAAATGGGCAGAATTCTTAATGCAAAGAAGAAAACCAACAATAACAAAAGTATAAGCGCCAAGCCGCTTATGGAAGGATGAAAACTCACCAAAAACGGAAAGTATAGTGAGTAGAGAATCACTGCACAAATTACATAGAAAAGATATCGAAACAACACCGAACAGTTTTCATAACTCAACGTCGTCCCCTTTAAAGCATATTTTCTCGCAAAAAGAATCGCGAACGTGTCAATAAGTTTCTTTGAATCCGGAAGAACTCTTATGACAAAAAATGTGAAGGCAACAAAGAACGTCAAGGAACTGAAAACCCTGATCTGCCAATTAAGTGAACTGGCTAGTGGAACAAAAACCAATACACCAAAAAGCCATATTAGCAAAGCTGAAAAAAGATTAGTAAGCACTTTCTCGCTATGAGTTTTCAAGCGTATTTTGGAGTTCTCAAGGTCTTCTTTACTCGAGCCCATAATTTGCACCTTCTGCGCAAGAAACTTCGGTTAAAAAAGGGGGTGTTTGAGATTATGCTTTTTTGGCTTGCTTTTCTAATTCGTCAGCCATTTTTGAGGTATATCTGCCAATGGCCGCAGCTGCTGCTCTGGCGCTTCTCCACAAAGCGAAAATCGCCCAGATCACTATCAATATCAAGACTATTGCAGGTATTGCAGGATGAATGGTAGCTAAGTAATCTGCAAACAGCAAATATGCCAAAGACACCACGATAACGTAAAGTATCCCGTCTAAGGCCGTTCTATAGTTTTTGTAGTTCTCAATACTCACGTCGCCGCTTGCCCTTCCAAAGTGATAAGCCAGTATTCCCGCAATGCTGCCGGAAAGCCTATGAATGTCTACGAAGACTGTGAAAATTATGATTGCTAACGCAACTACGATGATGAAGCTGATTATTGAGTGTACTGGATAGCCTAAGAACTGCTGTGTCATTCCTTCGGCGATGGGGAGAAAAATCATCTGTCCGAAAATCCATATCAGTATAGCTGCACCGATTGATAGAAAAACTCTGGTACCAACTTCTCGCAAAGCCCTCGAAGATTCAAGGTACATCTCTGCACCGAATTCTTCTATCTTTTTTTCTGTACTCTTGGTTTCCTCTGTTCTGGTTTCTTCTCTTTTAGACATGGTTTGTCGCCAAAAATAAATATAGATGGATTCTTATAAATATTTCTTATTATCTATACTTTATGCAAATTTACGATACTATTTCCAAACGAGTTATATTTATTTACGTATTTAACCTATATCAAGTCGGAGAGAGCAGAATTGCCATCAAACGAGTTAACTCTAAAGGGAAAAGAAGCATTAAAGGTAGCTCAAGCACTTTCTTCAGAGGCCAACCTCAAAATATTGCAATTACTTTCAAAAGAAAAACTGGATGTTTCAACTATTGCCGAGTCACTGAAGCTAAGCGAGCCTTACATAAGCGAGGAGATAAAAAAATTGGAGAAACTCCAACTCGTTAAAGTAAGTTATGCACCTGGAAAAAGGGGAGTCAAGAAGATATGCGAACTTGCCATTAATAGAGTCACTTTCATAATCGACTCTTAGTTAATCCACGTTTTCCTAAAAGTTGTAGGTGCCTATCCTATGGCAAGTATTCCTTCGAAGATGCAGTCTTCAGCTACGTTCAATTCTCTAGCCAGCCAGAGTTTCAGCAGCCTCGAATCCTTGGGCAGGTCTCCGCTGAAAGTTAACACCCGCCCCTCCTTCAAGGCATCGGCTTGGAAGCTTTTCTCGGCTTCTCGGAAGAGGAAGGACACCGTGTCGGCGCCTTTCGCTAGGGTTTTAAAATCATCCCACTGTTTGCAGCGAACGATTACGGGTGGTCCGCGAAGAGTGGTGGGCGCGGTTACTGTGGGCAGCGTGAGTGGCTGGGTGCGGGGAGAAGCGGAGAGGATGCCTATCAGCCCCGTGATTTCGTTCTGGAGGGTGGAGAGGCGTTCTTCCACTTTCTCTATCTTGTCTGCCATCTCGCCCGTCTTGCCCACGGACGACGTTATCGTGCCTAGCTCGCCGATGAGGCGGTCCAAGTCTTTTTCATGCTCACGTAAGACGTTGATTATGAAGTCTAGGGCTTCTAGGGCTTCGTCCTTTGAGGGTAGTTTTTTGACCATCGGGCTCGGTTTTCTCCCCGCAAATGTCTTCAAGGGATACTAATGGCTTACATGGTAGATAAACGTAGTGCATCGAGAAACAGTATCCGTGTGTATGCCCGATTATTCGGATTTTGAATATAAAGCGCTGTTGGTGGTGTATCGTTTGCAACTGTTGTGCATGTGTACAGGTAGGAGTGTGCCGTCGGGTGTGTTGCGCGTGGCGTATAGTGCGAGAGCTAGGGCGTAGGCGATGTCGTCGTGGACGCTGGCTGGGTGGGTGATTCGCTGTCTGGCTTCCACTGTCCTTCCGTCTGTGGTTTTTTCGTAGCTGGTGCGTAGGCTCTTGAGTTGGAGTAGGAGTTTGGGGTGGTCGGGTATGGTGATGTTGCCTTGTTGGAAGCATGCTGTTAGCCAGCGGAAGAGGTCGAGGCGGGTTCGTTGGGTGACGGTGACGGGGTGGACGGGTAAGCCCAGCTTTTGGAGGTCTTCGGTGATGGGTTTGCCGAGGCCCGTGGCGTCGACGGCTATGATGCGTGGTTGGAGGCGTTGGTGGGCGTGTTTGATGAAGGCGGTGAAAGCTCCGTAGTCTTCGTTTTGGGTTTCTCGGATGACTGTGAGTCGGGCGGTTTTGCCTTCTGTTGTGAGGGCTATGAAGGCGGCGGGGTTGTGTTTGCCTCCCACAAACGATAAATAACCAACCAACAAACAACATACAACCATCTTCATTTCTAAACGACAAAAAGGGGAGAAGAAGAAGGAGGTGAAAGAAACGAAGTTTGGAGACATAATCATTGCCGTAGCAACACTAGCCATCATACTAGTCCTACTCGCATACCCCGTAACTGTCCTAGCCGTAAACGCCGTAGGCTTCGACATGGGACCAACCGTAGGCATAGCCATCGCCATACTCATCAGCGCCACACTGAGCGGCTACATCCACGCCCAAAAAATCTGGGAAGACAGAACCGCATCCATCGCAAAAATAACCGTCTTGGGCACGGTTTTGCTGCTGCTCTTCACAGCAAGCCTCATGACCCTGCCCGACTGGACCACGATGGTCAGAGAAGCAAACGAAGCAGCATACCCAGACCTGACGACAGCCGAATGGCTAAACCTCGAAATAGTCGTGGTGTACTTATACCTATTCATAAACGCCGCAATCAGCCTCGCAATGGGCTTCATAGGACTCTACTTGGGCACGACGCTCAAAAAACCCACAAAACCCACCTAAACCCGCCTAGACAACACTAAACAACGGCATCATCGCCAATCGGAACAAGAGACGCCCATGGACCACAACATTCTGGGAGAAAGGAGAAGGCTTGAGAAGAAAACTATTTTCTTCTACACACCACAGGCGCCCTTCATTCCCTCGACCTCAACCGTCGTAAGACTTACGACAACATACTCCTATAAAAACCTTCCCACAAAACAAAACCAACGCACACTCAACGTTCCTATTAGGACGGTCTAGACTAGGCGCAGAGATCGCTTACACACGGAGGGAATCACGCCATCAACCCCAGACCCAACAAGACCGCCACGTTCAAATAAAGCACCAGCAGGCTCAGCACGACAGCCTTGTCCAGCCGCAGCCCCTTGCTGAAGGAATAGGCTGAGGACAGCAGCAGCAAACTCCACAATATGAGAATTAACAAGAGATAACGAGCAACTTCGTAGGACAAGAACA
Organism: uncultured Candidatus Bathyarchaeia archaeon; assembly: GCA_964544285.1. Taxonomy (GTDB): domain Archaea; phylum Thermoproteota; class Bathyarchaeia; order Bathyarchaeales; family SOJC01; genus CAYGVX01. Next base: position 26,326 of record CAZJAQ010000006.1, on the reverse strand, counting down.
TGTAGATGTAAGGAAACAGAGCCACGGGAAAAGACGCAATGCCCAGGCAGACGAACAACTGTAGATCCCCACCAGTTCGCCTGAAAACCAGGGAGATGGCGACGTCGGAGAAGAGAAAGAGGCTAACCCAGTTAAAAACGTACAATAATGCTGTCGTTTCGAACTGGTAAGCCGTGAAGGGCGAGTAGAAGAAGAGGAGCGACTGGGACGAAGCCAACGCCGAACCCAAGCTGCCAAAAACCAAGACGACGAGCGCGAGGGGCAGCAGCCTTAAGGGCTGAGTGGTCTTCGCAAAAAGGGGCACCAAGAACAGCCACCTAGTCAAACGATGGCTGAAGGCTTCACTCGCCTGCAACGTCGAGGGCACACTTCCTCCTTTCAGCGATTCATAGAGAAGGAGTCCGCGTTCGTTGAGCTTGTATTTTCGCTGTTTGTCTTGGGCTAGGTAGCCCGAGAGCATGTCCAAGTGATAGTAGACGGTGCCGACTCCCAGTCCCAGCGTTTGCTTCAGCTCCTTGAAGCCTATCTTCTCTTGCTCGCCGAGTATCTCGATTATTCTGCGGCGGGTGGGGTCTCGGAGCAAAGTGTGGTAGCGGGATTGGTCGTCCAAGACTGTGACACCGTGGCGTTTTGTTTTTAGGTTGGCTGGTATGTATGTTTTTTGGATGGAATATTGTTTTTTGTGGAATAGGACTTTTATCTCCACGTTCGTCGTAGTTTTGTTGAAGGGAGAAAGGTGGCGGTTTCGAAGCCAAAAGCCAGTTGGCTGACTAGTCGTCTTCATTACTTATTATTCCCTCTGCCCTTCGTATTAGCTCTGATTTCTTGGTGGGGCTTTCCCATTTTGGCTCGGTGGCTGTCGATGACTGTTTTTGGCTACAAGCCCCCTCTGGCTCAACCAGCGAGTTGGCTGTGGCATGCAGCCGTCATCTTGTTCTACTCTTGGTTCACTTTCCTAACCATCGGGGTGGGAGGCTTGTTAGCAATTGGAGCTTGGCTGTCACGGCAACGGGCCAAAGGGCGAAGGGTTGAGTTCTATCCGATGGTCTCGTTTATCGTGCCCGCTTTTAACGAGGAGAAGACATTGCCTCGATGCATCGACAGCTTGTTCTGTTGCGCTGCTGAGTACCCTGGACCTGCAGAGGTTATTGTGGTGGATGATGGGAGTACCGACAGCTCTTACGAGGTGGCGTTTGGAGGTGTGCAGGTCAACATGCGTAGGTATCCGAGGGTTCGGGGTCGAGTGGTGCGGCACATGGCGAATTTGGGGAAGGTGGAGGCTCTGCGGACTGGCGTCAACTGTGCGATGGGACAGATGGTGGCAATCGTGGATGCGGATTCTTGGTGGCGTCCAGATGCACTTCGTGGTTTAGTGGAGTACATGCGGACTAATGGTAAAGCAGCGGTCACGGGTTACGTTCACCCAGCCAGCGGTGATGTTGATGGGAACGCGTTTGTGGTTTTGCAGCAGCTAGAATATAGTCAGGGGTTGAGTGTTTTTCGTTGTGCGCAGGCTTTGGGGAACGCGGTGACTGTGGTTCCGGGGGCGATTGGGTTGTTTGAGGCAGACGTGCTCAGAGACGTGTTGAATGGGCGGGGTTTGCGGTCGGTGGCTGAGGATTCTGAGATTACTTTGGAGTTGCAGAAGCGGGGCTGTGGGGTTGGGTATTTGAATTCGGCGCGTAGTGGGACGGTGGCGCCTGGAGATTTGGGAAGTTTTTGGAGTCAACGGCTTCGTTGGTTTGTGGGTTGGTTGCACAACACTCTGGGCGTGCATCGGGATGTCTTGTTGGAGAGGCGTTGGTTGAGCTTGCTGCTCTGGTACAGCTTAATCGTGGAGTATTTTGGGGCTTTTGTGGAGTTTGCTGCTGTGGTGAGCTTTCCGTTTCTTTTTTGGTTTGCGCCCGACCGGGTTTTGTTCGTGCTTAACTTGTTGTGGTTTGGCGGTTACGCGTTGTTGATGGGGGTGGTGGCTCAGGCTGTTGCGCTGCGGTTTGCGTATGGAGAGTATAATCATAGGTGGTTGTTGTATTACACGCCTTTCTATGCGATTCTGTGGTTTGTGAATTTGTGGGCGAGGCTGTTTAGTTTGGTTAAGTATGCTTTGGGTTATCGGGGTAGTTGGGGACGGGGCGGTTAGCGTTCTCTGCACCCTGGTCTAGACCGTCCTAGTAGGAATGTTGGAGGGGTTGAGGCGATGAGGGGTAAGGGTTAGTTCTAGGTTTCTCTTCTGCAAGGATTTACCAAAAAAAGGAAAGAAAAAAGGGTGGTTTATTGTGGTCCTACGATGTTTACTGTTTTTCTTTTCCATCGGACAGCTAAGACTGCCACCGTGATGGCTGACGCTGTGCCAATGAGCAGCAGGAGTAGTTCTGGGGATACGAGTGTCGGGAGGCTTTCTAAGCCCAGTGAAGGGTCGTGTTCTAGGGTTTTGTTGCCGAAGTAGGGGTAGCAGAGGAACAGTCTCATGTGGTGTCCAGCGGCAATGTAGGAGGCTGTGACGTCTACCGCTGTCGTGTTGTCGCCGTCTCTGATTAAGGCTTGGGGGACGAATTTGAAGAATCCTGCCAGAGTCGCGTTTTGTTGTTCGAAGCGTAGTTTGAAGCGTTCTCTAATTCTTGCTCTTGCCGTCATCAGTTGTTCAAGGTCATCTGGAGTCTGCGTGTTGTTCTGGACAACTCCCACTTGTGTCCCCTCAACATACATGTTCTGAGTCATGGAAGAAGTTTCAACTTGCCCATCTGCGGTTTCAATGTCTTCTTCAGCGAGGTCGATGCTTTCTATGGGTATGGATGCGAGGTTTATCCACAGAGCCAGCCCTGCTTTTTTGATGGGTACGTCTATGCCGTTGTCTGCGAGTTCGTCTAGGAGTGGTTGTATGAGGTCGATGTTCCATGTCCAGTTCCTTACGATGAGGTCCATTTTGAGTTCTCCCGCATCAACGGTGTAAGTGTAGAGGTCATCCACGTTCTCTGTTGCTGGGGTGTAGTAGAATCTGCATCGCATGATTACGTTGTTCTCTGCGAATTCTAAGTTGGGAAACGGCACGTCAACTAGAGTGAAGTTGAAGGATAGGTATTGTACGTCGCCGCGTGTTACTTCTACTGGACCTGTTAGGTTCCATGTGCCAGCGCTAAAGGGCAAGTATGGGTTATGAATAGAATAAATTGAAGCAAGCTGCTTTAGCATGTTTTGCAGCATAGTATGCATTTGCATTCCTATTCTTTTCTGTGCCAACGCAGGATCAAGATACCCCGCCTGCAATCTCTCTCTAATCCTGAGAGCGTTAGCCTCATACACCCTTCTAAAGTATGGTGTGTCGAAGGTCATGTATTCTATGAGTCCTTTGTATTTCACTACGTTGATGTTGTCTGTTTCGTTGCCGTACCACCATAGGAACATGGGTTTCTTGCCGCCGGCTGGGAAAATTATGTTTATTTTGTCGGTCTTGATCCACAGCCACTTGTTGCGGTAGGTCGATACTTCAATTTCTGTCAGAGTCTCTGCAGACGCTGTTTGAGTGATGAGTGGAAGTGCCAGAGACATGGTTAGAATGGTTAGGATTGCTGTGCCGAGGATGTTTTTTCTTGTTTTCAAGCTTTTTTCGCCGAAATAGCCTTGTAAACGGCTTCTTTTAAGGAAATCGTTTCTATAAACCTCGAACTTCACGGTAGAACAGTTCTATAAACCTCGAACTTCTAGGGGTTAACGTGCCCGATCAGATGTAGTATCCTTTCATTCCAGTTTCTTCTACGTACTTTAAGATGATCTCAGCAATCTTCTTCTCGATGTCTTTTTGAGCTCCCCAAGTTATCCCCAACGCACTCGCTCCGCCAGAGCCGACGATGATTATTTCACAGGAATCTGAATCAGTTTGATAGATGAACACCGAACCAGAGACAGTGTGTTGAACTCTCATATACAAGCCCTCAAGAACAAAGAACCCGATTTTTCTGTCTCCAATCTCTTTCACGATGTTTGCTTTGCAAATGTCCTCGTCGCTAGAACTATCTTCAGAAAGAAATTTAAATAAATCATCTATTTTATTGCCTTCAATTCGCAGTTTCCTCATGCTTTTCCCTCTCACTCGATCTTAACAAAAGATGAATAGAATAATTTTGCCCTAAAAGAAGTCCACGTTGCCTAGTATTTTCTTCAGGCATACATGTGTGCAAACACAACATCATTAACTGCACGTTTGAGCCTAATAGGACGGTCTAGTCTAGGCGCAGGGAACACAAAAACACAAACACACCAGCTTCTTTCTCAGAGCCTCATCCCTAGCTCTGCCATGCCAGACCGAAAAAGATGCACGTCAAGGGCTTCGGGCTTTATGGTTTCTTTACCCAGTAAATCGTCGGACCGCCCTTGATGCGAGGACAATTATCGTTGTTACTGTGGTTGCTCAGCGTCTCGATGACTTCCTTGTAGCTCTGCATATACTCAACACCCTTCTTCGTAGTCTTGTAGACAGTCTTCCCACCCTTGTCCACGATTTCGAGCAGGTTCGTCTCCAGCAACAGCCTGATGTACGTGTTTAACTGAGCGAAACTCAAGTTAGCCTTGTACATGATCTGAGTCTTCAAAGCTCCATCCTTCGCGATGTCTAAGATCTCTGCGATGATGTACAGCCTGTCCCTACGCTTACGCGGGTTGTCCCAGTTGATCAATCTATACACCTCGTCTAGAAACATCGTCTATAACCCTCACCCTCACAGCGAGTTAAAAGGAGTGTTTCGCAAGATTCCATATTACCCACCACGACATATACTCACCCACACAAAGCCACATCCCCCCACGAACCGCAGAACACTCTCATGGAACCCAGAAAAAAAACACCCCTCTCCACGGAATTCGACGGTGCCGCTGGTGTATCCTTGTGCAACGTTTCTACGGGAATGTTTATTAAGAATCACTATATCATACACCTCGGTCGAAACGCATGGTGAACCAGAGATTTTCCGCGATAATTCTTCTAACAGTCGTCGCTGTGGCGGTCGGGGCAGTGGTTCTTACTTCGGGGTTGCTGTTCGGGAGTAGGACGATCAACAACATGGGCAACGTCAACGCTGTGGGAGTTGGAGTCTATTGGGAAGCCACGTGTGTGAACACCGTAACCGCGATCGATTGGGGTTACGTCGAACCAGGTTCCACCCAAACCGTCACGGTGTACATCAAGAACGAGGGAAACATTCCTATGACTTTGAACATGACTGTGGGCGATTGGAGTCCTTCTGCAGCCGCGACGTACCTAACGTTAACTTGGAATCGAGAAGGCAGTCAAGTTAGCGCCCAATCAGTTCAAGAAGCTGTCTTAACCCTGTCAATCTCTGAGGGCATCACGGATATCTCGAGCTTCAGCTTCGATATAACCATAACGGGCGTTGAACAACTCTAAAAAACCCGCCTTTCTTTTTTAGCTGAAACAAATTCATGAAGACCATAGTCAACACTCGCAATCGGCAGCCGCAGAAGACGCTGCGAAAGACTGTCGATTGTATCCTAACAGGCTAGTTTTTGAGTGTGCGTTCTCAGCGCGGAGTCTAGACCGTCCTATTAGGCTTCAAATAGCCAAGTGGTGAGTTTTCGAAGATAGTGAAAGAGTTGCTACCTTAGTGTCTTGTGGAGATGTTGAATCACGTTCTTCTTCCAGAGAGCGATGTCTTTTTCTCGTATCACGCAGCCAGCCGCGTCTAGATGACCTCCACCGGTCGCATACGCCAAGCCGTTGGTAGTAATCTCTGCAAAGGCGGCTAAGTTAATTCTGGCTTGACTTCCTCTTCGCAAAGATACCTTCAACGTCTTACGAGTCTCTGGGGATACCACCGCGATGACTGTGTTTGGATGACTGTGTTGAAGTTGGGTTGCTAGCTGACTAGTGACGTTGAACTTCGGCTTTATCGTGTAGAATGCTAATCGAGAGTCTAGGTGGAACTCGGCTTTTGAGCTAAACTGCTCAAGAAGCTTTGTCAACTCTTTGTTAATTTCCTCTCTAAATCGGTGGAGAAGCTTGGCTTTTTCTGTCTCGCCTTCGAGTAACATGGCTGGGTCATTAGCTTGTAATGCTTCATTCAAGGCTTCCATTGCTACCCTTGCTCCCTCGTAGTCTGAGTGTTGGTAGCCGGCGTTCACAAGGTGCGCCAGAGTCATCAGAGGGGAACGGAGGGCAGTTTGCTGGTCCGTTGTTTTGAAGGGATACAGGGAAGGATAACGCTGTCTTACCTCGTCTAACAGGTCTCTGCACTCTTCGGCACGATAATCTGCAACCACGCCCACCGCAGCTGCCCAGCACGCATCACTGCTTTCCGTGTAATGCCTGAGAAGGATGTAGGAGTAGTAGGAGGCGGGAAAGTTTCCGAGGTTGAATTTAAGCGGGTTTATGTAAACGCATCTGTCAGGCCATCTAAGAGACTTCGGGTGAAGATGATGATCATAAATCAGCATGAACGAGTCAAGGGCGTCTAATATGTTCCCAATCTTTTCTACGGAGCCTAGAAGAGCAAGGTCCAGCGAAATTATGAATTTCGGCCTTTTCTGTCGAAGCTTTCGGAGTATTCTAGGAGTTAGCTCGACTGAATGCTTCTCTGGGGAAGTAAAGCCTAGGAAGCCATCTGGGTTTTTCTTCCAGATTAGGTTTAGAAGAAGAGCAGCGGCACAGCAACCGTCGGCGTCGTCATGAAAGAGTAAGAAGACAGAATCTTCTGTGAAGAGACGGGACAGTATTATTTCAGATTGTTTGATTATGGTTGCCCAGTTTTTCAAGAGGTTACCTTCTAACGATAGACAAGATCCAGATAATCAGAGGTTTTCTGATGATGGCGCTTTAGGGTTTAACGTAGCCTAGCTCCTCGAGCTTTTGGATTGTTTTTGCAACGTTCTTCGATGAAGAATCGTGCTCTGTGTCCAGCACCACTTCAGAGTTTAAGGGTTCCTCGTAGGGGTCTTGAATTCCCGTCATGTCCTTTATCTCGCCCGCAAGGGCTTTCTTGTAGAGACCCTTCGGATCGCGCTTTATGCATTCCTCTATTGAGCATTTTAAGTACACTTCGACGAATTTGCGCAGGTTCTCCCTTGCGTAGGCTCGTGTGCTTCGGTAAGGAGATATTAAGGAGACGATGGCGCTTACGCCGTTTTGGGTAAGAAGCTGACAGACGTAGATTATCCGTTTGTTATGCGTGTCCCTGTCTTCCTTGCTAAAGCCCAATCCCTTGCTGAGGTTCCTTCTAACTTCGTCGCCGTCGAACAGTTCCACCTTGACTTTTCTCGCCTTCAACTCGCGGAGCAAGCCTTGAGCAATCGTCGTCTTACCGCAGCCTGGAAGCCCAGTTAGCCATATCACAAAGCCTTGATCGTCATTCTTGCTCAATCAAACCACCTCTTTAACCATTTTTCCCTCCATGTCCTCGGGCACTGGAAGACCTAGCGTCTTCAAGACTGTGGGGGCAAAGTCCAACAGGCTAACGTCTCTTATCTTTTTGCCCCCAAAATCCCGATTCGGGTCATAATAGAGAAAAACCCCGTGGTACGCATGTACAGCATCGTCTGGACCTTTGTCGTTCTCGGGCAGGTAGCAGGAGTCGTAGCCTAGGGTTCCTGCTGAACGCCAGTTGAGGTCGTCAAAATAGACCGTGAGGTCTGGAGGGTCGCCCACACCATTTGGGTAAATCTCCTCGGGAGTGTACACTTTCGTATCCCATCTCTCTCCATTCGGTCCCCGAATTGACTTTAAATCGTTAGCCAGCTGCTCCCTAGCCTCTTTGCATTGCTTCTGCTCTATCGTGCCCTGAGGCTCTCTACCCTTCACGTTGCAGAACATTCTCGCGTGGTAGCCGCCCCACCCCCAAGCCCGAGTCTTAGACCAGTCAACTTCAGCGGCTTCGAGCGACGTTCCTCTGGGCGGGGTCTTCTTGAGCCTGAGGTATCCTTTCTCG
>CAZJAQ010000006.1:0-18295 GCA_964544285.1 uncultured Candidatus Bathyarchaeia archaeon | reverse complement strand
TTCGAGCGACGTTCCTCTGGGCGGGGTCTTCTTGAGCCTGAGGTATCCTTTCTCGATCAGCCACTGGTTGACGCAGAAGGCTCCTTTCATGCGTTTTGCACCGTGGTCCGACACGACCATCACAGCTGTGTCGTCGTCTGCAACTTTCAGTAACTCGCCGACTTCTCTGTCCAAGAGCCTGTAGTACTGTGGGATGACGTCTTCGTACTTGTTGTTAGGCTCGTACAGGTGGTGCTTCTTGTCGAAGAACTTCCAGAAAGCATGGTGCACTCTGTCTAAGCCGATCTCCACGAACATGAAGAAGTGCCACGGCTTCGTCTTGGCAAGATACCTCAGAACCTTGAAGTGCTGCTCTGTCATTTCGCATAACTGCTTGAACGACTCGTCCTTCTTGTCAGTCCTGAACTCCGCGTCGAGGATGTACTCGCCGACCAGCCTCTCTATCTCACCCTTCAGCTCCCGCGGATAAGTGAAATCCTTATCAGTGCCCGGCGTCATGAAACACGAAATCAGGGAACCGTTGACGGGTTTTGGAGGATAGGCTGGAGGCACGCCTACGACAACAACCTTCTTGCCACGCTCTCCAAGAATGTCCCACACAGTCTTCTCCTTGATAGTGTGAGAGTTAGCGAGCAAAATATCGTTGTACGTCCCCGGCTTGCGGTGGCGAAAGCCATAGACCCCGAGCCGCCCGGCGTTCTTGCTCGTAGCCATCACTATCCAAGCTGGAATAGTGATGGGTGGGTGACAGCTCTCCATCCGCGCATACACTCCACTATCCAGCATTTTTCGTATGTTGGGTAAATCGTCTGCAAACTTTTCGAAGAGCAGCTCAGGCGGCGCACAGTCCAAGCTGATTGCGAGAACGCGCTTAGCCATGCAAACCACATCCTAGTCGTTGAAGGGGTTCTTGTATTCCACTATGACCTTGGCGACTTCGGGGCGCATAAGTTCCTTGGGTGGAATCTGCCCCTTCGAAAGCATGTCTCGAATCTTGGTCCCGCTGAAGTTGATGTGCTCCTCCTCGCCGTGAGGACACGCTTTATCATTCGTGACTGAGTCGCAGCGCTTGCAGTAGAAGAAAGACTTGAAGAACAGGGGAGAGATGCCTAAGTCTGGAAAGTCGTCGAAGATTTTCTGAGCATCGTAAGGCCCGTAGAAGTTGCCCACTCCCGCGTGGTCTCTGCCTACGATGAAATGTGTGCACCCAAAATTTTTCCTGACGATGGCGTGGAAGATGGCTTCTCTGGGACCAGCGTAGCGCATCTCGAAGGGTAGAATAGCCATAACCACCGACTCTTTAAGGTAGTAGTTTTTCATCAGAGCCCCGTACGATTCGAGGATTACTTCGTCCTTGAAGTCGCCCTTCTTCTTCTTTCCAATCACGGGGTTTATGAACACACCGTCGACGAAAGCAAGCGCAGTCTTCTGCACATACTCGTGCCCAAGATGTGGCGGATTCCGCGTTTGAAAGCCCACCACAGTCTTCCAGCCCTTCTCCTCGAACAACACCCGTGTTTCCATGGGCTCCAGCTTGTACTGGTCGTAGGATCCATGAGGCTCGTTAATCAAGTCTACCTTGCCGCCTAGAAAAACCTCACCCATCCCCTTGACCATCGCCACTCCTGGATGTGTCGAGTCTAGTGTGCCGAAGGTTCGTCTTGCTAATTCGTCCTTGTCAAAGCTGTATTTCTCTTCTAGGTGTAGCAGCGCCAGGGGTTCGCCGTTAAAGTACAGTGCAGCGTCATCGCCTTCACGGAGTCTTTCAGCCATGCTCTTAGAAACGTCGAGGAGAATGGGAATTGTCCAGGCTGAATCGTTCGGAAGACGCATCAAGTGTAATACGGACTCTAGTTCTTCTTGGTTCATGAAGCCTTCGATGGGGCTAAAGACTCCTTTTGCGATGTTTTCGACGTCGCTGGCTACTGCTTCTGGGATGTCGGTTCTTTCTAGGTTTTTGGCTTTCTCTGAGGCTTTTTTCTTTTCTCGGTCCTTTAGGACCTTGTTTGTCAGTTTGCCGCCGTGGGGTTTGGGCATCTGGTGTGCCTCGTTTAGTCGATGTAGCCGAGGGCTCTGAGTCTTTCTTTGACTCTTTTTTTGTCTGCTTCTGTGAAGGGTTCTTCTTCTTTTTCTTCTTCGGCTATTATTTCGCGTAGGACGTAGGCGACGTAGCTTGAGACTGAGGTGAAGCCTGTGTCTTTGATTCTTTGTTCAATTTTTTTGAAGAGGGGTGTTGGGATGGAGACTGTGGTGAATTTTTTCTTTTCTTCCCGTTCTTTCGTCTCTGTCAAGTTTTAGCCTTCTAATTATATATCATTATGGTTTTAATCAGGTTTAATAAGGTGATTTAAGGTTTATGGATTAGTTCTCAAACATGAACGCGTAAAACTATTGATTCGGGTATCCATAGTTTCTTAACAGCATGGTCGCGTCGTACATGTTGACAACGTCGTCACCGTTAAGGTCTGCCTGTGGGTCCCAGTTGGGGTCTGTAGACCTTGAGCCGTAGTGGGTGATAGTATTACTGCGTCGTAGACGTTCACGCGTCCGTCTTGGTTTATGTCGCCCATTATGTGTTCGGTTCCGAAGATGGTTATCGTGAAGTTGAAGTTGGTTATTCCGATGATGTTCGTTGTGACTCTTAGTGTTAGGGTTACTGGCACGGTTTGGTCGGGGTCGATTCTGTCGTCGTCGTGGTTCCAGGTTAGTGAGATGTAGTTTGTTGCTTTCGTGGGGTTCCAGTCCTTGGTCCACAGGTTTATGAAGCATGGTGTGTCGAGTTCTTCGTTTCGTATGAAGATGTTTGCTGTTTTGGATGAGCCTGATGTGAGTTCGCCCCAGTCGATTGATGTTACTGGGTTTTTGCATGTTGAGTCCCAGTAGACGCCTACATAGTGGGCTTCGACTGCGAAGGATTTCTTGATTGCTCTGGGTGTGAGGGCTACTGCGAGGCTTAGAGCACATGAAACTGTGAGATGGGGTAGAAATGTTTTTATTGCATGTTCATTTTACATTTAATTGGTGAATGAAATGGTCAAGGGAAAAGTTGTTCAAACAGAGTTGGAGAAACGAGAATACGAACTTTTCCAAAAAATCGTGGAAAAAAAGGGAACGACGATTAAGAATGGATTACGTGAGGCAGTTCAACAGTGGATTAGTACCCAGATTCCAGTCAAGGAGGACCCTTTGTTTAAAGTGAAACCAATGAAGACATGTGTGAAAACTGATTCGTCACAGTTGGACAAGCTCCTGTATGGAAGCGAAGCTGATTGAGAATTTTCTTGGACATGTCAGGTTTGATAGCTTATTACAACGTTGATGACAAGTATCACGCAGACGCGGTTAAGATAATGCAAAAACTGGAAAGGGGTGAAGTCCCTTTAACGCGGTTTTATGTAACGGATTATGTTTTTGATGAAACAGTAACGTTCATCGAGTGTGTGCTTAATGAACACGAACTTGCTGTTAGTGTGGGCGAGGCGTTGCAGATATCTCCATTTACGATTTTGGTACGAGTTGATGATAGTTCATTTGACGAGTCTTGGAGCTTCTTTAGGGAGAACAAGCAATACAGTTTCACAGATTGCACATCATTCAACATTATGCGAAGGCTAGGCATTACTCACGCCTTCACGTTTGACAAGCACTTCAAAAGCGTCGGTTTTCAGATAATTCCGTGATTCAACTATTTTTTCATACTCTATGCTAGAATCGCCTCAGCCGCAATGCTCGTGGTTGCAGAATAGCTGAGGAGATCCTATGGTCTAACGCTGTTCGAGACAGTATATTTGAAAACTTTGAGAATGGCTAGTGTGAAGAGAAATAGATACACTAAATGTGGAATTATGAGCTCTACGGGTACTGGAAGGGGAAAGTGGAAGAACGAGGGAAGTAAAACAGTCAAGGTGGGCACAGAAAGGGACAGAGTTGAGAAGTGGCTGTTGAATAGTTTGTGCACGTCTTTTGTTTTGAGCATTATGGCAATAGCGACTAAGAAGCTGGTCCACTCAATGGTAATATTGGTGGCGCTCAGGATGTTAATCGGCAAGCCATAGCCTATAGATGTTATTGGCCAAAGGAGTTGAGTCCCTTGCAGGTTTGTGCCACCTGTTATGAAGTCGCCGATCAAGCTGTGTTGTGCTAGTGCAATGAAGTATGGTATTGCCCTAGTTTTGAAGAAGGTGAATATCGGAATAAATGCAAGTATAGATATGATAACTGAATGGGTAATAGTTCGGTGTTCCAAGCCTGGAATAATTATGTCTATGTCGGGCAATAGTGATAGTGCGAATGCTAGGGGGAGGTTTATTTCTTGTTTCAGAAGCCTTCCTGAGCCTTTGGCTGTTAGGTATCCAAGGGATAGATGACCTACTGCAAACATGTCGTTTTCTTCAACGAAGAAGCTGTTTCTGTTAATATCCTTTTCCTTTATCGCGAAGTCGCATGTGGTAATTCTGCAGAGAGCTGAAAACGGCACGATGTGTTTATTCTTGGGTCAGTTTTGAGTTGGTGCGGTTGGTTTTGGTAGGGTAAGGAACCTAGCCAGAAGAGATTCCATGCGAGAAGCCATAGCAGGATGGTCGTAGGGAATAATATTAGGAGAATTGGTCGCTTGGGCATCTGTTTGGCTTCCTTGGGTTTTTGCCTTACCATTAAGAAGGTGCGTGGAAGAATCTGAAAAGCCTTCAGAAGCCAAAATCGTCATCTAGAATATGTGCAGGACGTGGATACGTATTTGCGGATGTTATTTTACTATTGTTAATTCTCAATTTCTTCTTCTGCTGATTAGGGTGAAGACCCCGAAGCCCATCGCGGTAGCGCTAATCAATCCTAGTGTTCCTAGTGGGTTTTCTGGAATCACGAATTCTGGGCTTTCGATGTTTTCGGGTGGATTATTCTGTGTTTGGTCTCCTTCGGTGGTCTGGGGGGTGGTGTCTTGTGGCAATCTTGAACCGTCCAGAATGTATAGGAGTGTAAGGGCTATGCCGATTATTGCGAGTAGAATGAGTAGTCTTCTTTTCCTTTGCATTTCTGACCATCTTGAAGAGTGTTATCCGTCTAATATATTTGTTTGTGGATTTATTTTATAGAAGCCAAATAGAATTTGAGGTTTTCTAAACGTTTGTTCTTATTCGCAGCATTCTTTGTTCATATTTTAACAGGGGTTTGGCGATGAGTGCTAGCAGTCGGTTGTTTTGAGCGATCTGTGCAGCTATCTTCAGTTCTGCGCTGGTCACTGTTTTCGTTAGGGGTGCTAGCGTTGCGTATGATAGTAGGTATAGGGTTCCTCCGATTATGACATTGAGGATTCTTGGCATGTGCATTAAGTGGAGCACTAAAAGAGACGGTATGCTGGATATTGCTGAGATTAAGTAGATCTTGAGCAGAGAGGGGGTATCGAATTCTATTCGGAATTTTTTCCTTGCTATGTATGAGCCGTACGTTGTGCCCGTGGTGCTTGCGATTAGATAGGCTATGATCAAGCCGGGTACGCTGTAGGCTTTTGTGAGAATTGGAGATAACGCGGCGAGTGTGATGAAGATTATTAGGCTTATTTTCAGGGTTGTTTTTGTTTCTCCTAGCCCGTTGTAGAAGCTTGTTAAGGTTAGATAGCCGAGCCCGACGAGGAGGTACAGCAAGCTGTAAATTGCTAAAAACAGAGGGGCAGACTCGTAAGTTGAACCATACACTATGTTGACTATTTCGTTAGAAAATATGATCATTAATACTGTGAGTGGGATTATGATCATAGCGGTGTACTTGTTGGCAAGCTTGAAGAAAGCTGTTATTTTTTGGTTTGTTGTGGAGTTAAGTTTTGAGAATGCGGGAAGCAGCATGGTTGTGATTGGAACTGAGAGAATCGATACAAGTGCGATGAAATTTGCAGCTGCCTTGTAGTTTCCGATGTCGGCATCGGTCGTGAAGTTGGCGAGTATGATGTTTTGGTACAGAGGTATGAAGCCGGTCAATATGAGGGCTATGTAGAGTGGTGCGCCGTAGCGCATCAGAGTCTTTAGGGTGTCTGAAAGGTTGCTGTTGTCTTGAAGGCTCTGTTTTTCTTTTGAAATTAGGAAAACTATAGACATGGCTGCGACTGCTGCGACGGCGTAACTTGCCACGTGTCCCACTATGGCGCCTATGACGCTGAATCCTAAGAGCACAAGTGAAATTGAGGTTGCTGCTTTGACTATTGCGTGGATGTTTGTTGTGAGGGCGTTGTATTCGGTTTTGTCTAGGCCTATGAAGGTAGAGCCTGCAGTTGTAAACATTACTTGGAAGAGCACTGATGTGGACGCTATTCTGATGTAGAAGGTTAGGTCGGGTCTTTGGAGTAGAATCGTGGCGAATTGTTCTGCGAAGGCGTAGTTGATGGCAAAAATGGCTATTCCTGTGGCTATCCTGACTAGCAGTCCGTATTTCACTATTCTTGCTATGCGGCTGGTTTCGCCTTTGGCGCGAAGGCTTGCGGTGAATTTGATTATGCCTTGGTTTATGCCCAGGTCTGTGAATAGGAAGAGGAGTTGTGGTGCTACGAGGCTTAGGGTATATTGCCCATAGAGTTCGGAGCCCAAGAGCCTTGCTATGAAGATTGATGATATTGCCATGATGGTGGTGGCGAGGGCTGTTCCTGAGATTAGGAAGAAGCCGCCGCGGATTGAGTCTTCTGCGACTTTGACTAGTTCGTCGGTCATAAGGTCCTTTCACTCGGCTTGGTATGCTTTAGCTTTGGCTTGGTGTTCTCTTACTATTGCGGCTGTGGCGAAAATCAGGGTTAATGCGAGTAGGCTTAGGGTGATGGGAGTTAGCCTTATGCCCCATGGTGTGTAGTTTAGTAATAAGCCTACTATTGGGACGAGGGCTAGGCTCATGCCGAGACTTAGGGCAATGCGTTCGATTGTGTCTAAGCTTTTTTCTGACGTTTTTATTGGAGGTTCTATGGGGAAGAGTGCTTTAATGAAGGTGTAGCCGGGGAGCCAGAGGACGAAGATTGTGCCGAAGACGTATCTTATGTATACCCAAGGATAGAAGTCTTCTGGGATTGCAAGTGCGATTGCTGTTGTCGCTGTTGCCGTTGCTAAAGTTAACCAATACCAGAGGGCATTTTCCGTTTTTATGTAGGCTGCGAAAGTAGGCGCTGATGGTTGCAGCTGTTTAGCGAAGCTTATTTTTCCTTCTCCCTGAAGCTCTAGGATAGTCTCTAATATTTCCTGCTCTGGGTAAGGAAGTCTTTCTCTTACGAGATTCACAAGTTGTTCTAGTGTTTGGGGTTTTTCTTTTTTGATAATGCGGATTATCGTTTGAGAAAGTCTCGAATCTCGTGAATTTATGCTCAACTCCGACCTCACACCCAGTATGCTAAGCCGTTATATAAGGGTATAATTTCGGAATGCACCCGGATTTGAGGAAAGCTTCGTTTATGAAAAGTTGAAAGAATGATAATTAAGTATGTTTTTTGCCTAGCTCTCTGGTTGTCTCAGTTCCTGTGCTTGACTGGCTTTTCATAGTTTTCTTCGTCTGAGGGCGTAGACCGCGAAGGCGCTAAATGATGCTAACGATAGTAGTGCAGGGGCAAGGTCTGGAACTATGAACCCTGGTCTTGTAGGCGGTACTTTCATGTCGAAGAGTGTCGAACATTTGGATTTGCCGAGGGCGTATACGAGCATTCTAGGGGCAGTTGAAGGTAAGGTTACGTTGAATTCCTGTGGGGTCGTGGTGATGGGACCTGAAAGGAATGGGCCGTATACGTACCAGAGTGTGTCGTCGTCTGTTTCGTTCACTCCTATGTGATCCTTTAAGGTTGGAACGTGGTATCTTGCGCCTTCTGTAGTGCCACTTGGGGGTATGTAGCCGCTATCAACGGCTGTCCAGCTTGCTATCGGGAAGCTTGTTGAGCCTCCCGGCCACTTCACGACGACTGGACCCGTGAGACCTTGGTAGCTTGCATTGGTCATTACGAGGAGGATGTTGGGGTTGTAAGCTTTGTGGGCTGTGACGCTGATATTGAATGTGGCTGGGCTTGAGAGCATCACGGGCAGTGGATAGTAGCTGCTGTGGGGCTCGATTCTTATCTCGCCCGTACCTCCTATGCAAGTGGTCGATGGTTGGGAGTTGGCGCTAAATGAGTAGACGGACAGTGCAAATATTGAGAGCATGATTAGGAACGAGGCTAATACGGTCAGCTTTTTCATCTGTATCAACTAATTATGACTTCTTATTCTTCCTAATAAATGTGTGAGTAAGCTTTGTCTAGAAGCTTGACCATATTTTTCTATACGTTTATTCTAAAGGCGATGGATTGATGTTTTTGGGATTGTTTTCAGGGGTTTTTGAGAAGCGTCGAGGGTTTTGACTCGCGTTTTGCTGGTGCATGTTCTCATATGTTGAGGATTATGCTGGCGATTCTTAGTGCAACTGTCGTGAGGAATAGGAGCGAGAAGATGAGAGCGGCGTTTTTTAGCCTTTTTTTGTTCACTAGTATGTTTACTTTTCCATAGTATGGGGATAGCAGTTCCGAGGTGATGAGGAGTATTATTGATGTTATGGCTAGCAGAAGACTTATGTCCCAGAAGTCTAGTGGAAATCTCATTGTAGCCTACTCCTCTTTTTTTATGTTGTATTCTATGATGATGGTTCCGTTCGCGGTTGTTTGTTGGTTTTCTACGGTGATTGGTTTGCCCGATGCTTTGGCCAGAGCGCATGCGATAGCGCTGCTGAGGGGTTGGTCTAAGACGGGCTTTTCGATCCTAGTGTAGACTTTGTCTTTCTCGATCTTGATCTCGAAGTCTCGTGCTATTTCTAGGTCTTCGATAAGAAGTTTTGGCATGTTTTGTTGGAGCCACTGTAGGTCCACTCTGGTGAAGCTTGTTTCGAGTCTTTTTTCGAAGAGTTTTGCCAGTTCAGCGCCTAGTGGTGTCATTAGCAGGCCTTCGGGGTTTTTTGTTATGAGGCTGTTTTCTTGGGTCTGTTCTGGTGTGGGCATTTTTTCTCCGTCCTGTTTAGGTATGTATGCTTTGTATGCTTCTGGGTTGTTGAGGTATTTTGGTGGTAGGTATATGGGTTTGCCTTTGTAGTTCAGTTCATCTAATAATTGGTTTAGTGTTGCTATTGATGGAGCTGTCGTTGCGTCTAGGAGTATTTTTTTTGTGTATTCTTCGGTGCGTATGTAGATTAGTATGACTCCCCAGAAGAGTAGGCCTAGGCCTATGAAGGCGAGGATGGAGGAGGTGTATATGATTGAAAGGGTGAGGGCGGTTATTCCGGTTATGATTAGACCTATGTAAATAAATTCCGTTATGTTGATTTTGGTCTTCACGGGGATTCGTATTTTCATTGGTGTCACTATTAGTTGTTTGTGTTTGGTGGGTGTATTACATCTGTGTTTTCCAGACTTGTATTGGCTCATCTCTTGCGTTGCTTATGGAGTTTGCTGTTATGCCTGTTTTTTCCAGCTCTGTGAGCTTGTGGAGCAGTTTCTCTTTGTCGATGGTTGACTCATTTGTTTCTCGGTAGGTTTCTGCGATGTTCTGTAGTGTGGGTGTTGTTTGTTTTTCTGTTTTGAGAACGGCGTCTACTATTTGCCTGTTTGGTTTGGAGAGTTTCTGGTAGGCGATTGCGTTGGCTTTTCGTTGTTTTCTTCTTGTGAAGAGGTACATTATCGAGGTTGTAGCAAGCAGTAGACTTGTTGTTGTGACTAGGCTGATGCCATTTTGGGAGATGAGCATTGTTATCTGTGACCATGTTTTGATTGGTTGCCAGTAGTCTGATATTGCTTTGGCAAAGGCCACCATTTGGTTTTCGATGTTAGGCAGGTTCTTCATGGTTTGGGGATAGACTATTATGCTTATTTTGACGTGTTTTTGCTGGGAAGTCGAGTCCGCTGTGAACGTGGCAGTTTCGTACCAGTAGAGTACTGCTTGAGTTATGTTTGTTGTTTTGTAGGTAAACAGGAAGTAGCGACTGATTATTGGTGGGTTGTCGGTTAATTTGACGTCTTTTAGTTCTATCTGGTTCACTTTAGGTTGGTACCCTCTTGATATTGGCCATGTTATTAGACATGTTTCCCATGAGTGGAGGGATGAGCGGGTGGGGGCGATTTCGATGGTTACCCATACGAGTTGTGACTCGTTGATGGGGGTGTATAGGTACATTAGTGAGAAGTCTTGTTTGGCCCTTGCTTCAAACGTTGTGTCTCGGTAATAGAATGATAAGGTGTAGTTCGAGATCGGTGGGAGAATTTCTTCTGAGACTTGTTGTCCGTATGGGGTGTTTATTATGACCGTTGGGGCTTGGGTTAATGCGAACACGGGGGCTTGAATGGACATTAGCAGGATTACGCTGATGGTGATTGCTGCTATTTTGATTGCGTCGTTTTTGTTGATGGTTAGGTCAGGGGGTTTTATTCTGCCGCAAGAGAAGCAGAAGCCTTGGTTTGGTTGTGGTTCTGGATTGCATATGGGGCATTCCTGTGGAGGGGGGGCGAATATTTGTGTTTTGAATATTTTTTCGGAGA
The DNA here is from genome assembly GCA_964544285.1 of uncultured Candidatus Bathyarchaeia archaeon. Taxonomy (GTDB): domain Archaea; phylum Thermoproteota; class Bathyarchaeia; order Bathyarchaeales; family SOJC01; genus CAYGVX01. The sequence continues at coordinate 7,785 of CAZJAQ010000006.1, read as the reverse complement.
TGAGGAGTAGTAATAGTGTTCCCAGGAAGATTAGTATCCAGCCTCCTAGCAGGTGGAATACTTGCAGGGCTAGGTCTTCGCCGTATTGGTATCCGACTAGGAGTATGATTGTTATTCGGATGATGTTTAGCAGGTACACGAGGGGTATGCCTATTAGGAGTAGGGCGAGTCTTTTCCACGGTTTGTCTCGGATTATGTAGGCTATGAAGGCAGCGAATATGAGAAAGCCGATTAGGCTGTAGATGCCTGAGCAGGCGATGTCTACTGTGAAGGGTATTGCTGACCCGTCTGGTCTGGTAATGATAATAGTGGGGTTGCCGTATTCGCTGGTGATTGTTGAGGGTATGCCTGCGGCGTTTACGATGGCGTTGGAGGCTTCTGAGCTTACTGCTGAGAGGGTGAAGCCTATGTTGTACAGTATTTCGGAGGGGGGAGGCGCCAGGAATAGGAGGAAGGCTATTGGAAAGGTTAGTTGGCGGAGGGTTTGGAGGTTGAAGATGATGAGTGTTAAGCCGGCTGCGAAGATGGGCAGGGCGAGCATGTGGTATTCTAGCGGTGTGAAGGTGTAGGAGCCGTGCCAGTAGAGGAGTATTGCTGTTATGGAAAGTAGTATTCCGGCGATTGTTGGCAGATGCTTGGTTTCTTTGGGTTGGTTTCTGTTTTCGAGGGATACTGTTGCCCTTAGCATTTTTCTCTTTCGGTAGATTAAGTAGACGAATAGCACGGGTATAGCGAGCATGTAGCTGGTTGTTTCACTCTGCAGGGCGTCGTTGAAAAGTATTGTTAGGTCTTGGCTGAACAAGGCTATTGCGGCGATTACCATAGCGCCGACTTTTACGCCTAGTGTTAAGTGGCTTTCAGTCGGATGGAAAGAGAGGCTTTTCCACATTCTTAGTCACTTGGGATACTATACAATTCGTCAACGTTAAGCTAGACCGGTTTTACATGGCGCCTTAGGTGACTGTGAATATTAAGTGTTATTTCCGAGAGGAACGCCATCGAGCTGATGTTTTTGGTTGTTTCTGTAGCGGCTGTCGATTAGGGTTTTGGCAGCTAATCTTACAGCTTCTCTGCTTGTGTGCTCGGGCTTCCAGCCAGTTTTCAGAAGTTTTTCTATTGATAATTGCATGTTTTTTACGTCTCCTTTCCATCCTCTTCCGCCGTCAACTCCGCCAGTGAACATGTAGCGTATTTTTGGCTTGTTCATTTCTTCTGCTACGATCTTTGCTATTTCTCTAACGGTGATTTTGTCGGGAGAGCCTACATTGTAAATGTCTATTCTTTTAGAGCTCTGGAGAAATTTCTCTGTTAGGTGGATTAATGCTTGGATGCAGTCGGTAATGTACATGTAGGATTTTTCTTGTGTGCCGTCTCCGAGGATTTCGAGTTGTTTTGGGTTCGCCGTGATTTTCTTTATGAAGTCTACTATTACTCCGTGGTTTGAGTTGGGTCCGACAATGTTGGCGAGGCGGAGGATTAGTGCTCTGTGGTTGAAGGTGTGGGCGTAGCTTGTGATTAGGCTTTCGCAGGCGAGTTTTGAGGCGCCGTAGGTTGATATGGGAATCATCGGGGCGTAGTTTTCCGGTGTGGGGATTTGTGAGGCTTCTCCGTAGACGGTGGAGGTTGACGTGAAGACTATTGTTTTTGGTTTTTTCGTTTGGCGTATGGTTTCGAGTAGGTTGAAGGTTGCGAGAATGTTGTCTTCGTAGTGGGTTTTGGGGTCTGTTTCGCCGACTCTTACTTCTGGGTTTGCGGCTAGGTGGAAGACTGTTTGGCATTTTTGAAGTGTGTGTTTGAGTTGTTTGGGTTTTTTCAGGTCTTCTTTGATGAGTGTGAAGGAGGGGTGGTTTAACGAGTTTTGAATGTTGTTTAGTTTTCCGCTGGAGAGGTTGTCTATGGCTATGACTTTGTTGCCTCTTTTTAGGAGTTCGTGGGTTAAGTGGCTGCCTATGAAGCCGGCTCCGCCGGTGACAAGTGAGGTGTAGCCTTTCATCAGGTTTTTCCTCGTGGTTCCGAAAAATCGTTTCTTTAAGCGGTTCGTTTGTTTTTGTTTTAGGGTTCTTCTTTTAGTATGGAAATTCGGAGACGTGGTATGCTTCGATGTCTGGCTTTTTGAGTTTCACTCTATCTATGAAGTCTTCTTTGTCCAGAGATACCAAGACCGCATGATTGTCTAACGCCACTTTGAAGAACATTGCGTCAATGGTGTAAACGCCATATTGGGTGCAGAGCGGGTATGTTGAGAGGCAGAAGGCCCTATTGCAATTTGCCAGAAGCTTGGGATGGATGATTAGGTCAAGCTGTTCTTTCGCTTCGTCAGCTACGTCTAATCCAACCCTTCTGGCTAATGTACCGCAAACTTCTTGGTAGACTATGCTTGGCTCCGCCAAGATGAAGGTGTCAGGCACCTTTTTGAGTATCTCGGAGCATTTTTTGCTGTGAAATTCGTCTCCCTTTAGAGCGGCTATAAAAACATTGGAGTCTAGGGTCATTAAGCGACTAACTGTTCTCATGTTTCCTTGCCCTTCTTGTTTCCTCGAGCACTGTTGGGTGGCCTGTCCATCTGCTTGAGACAGTGCTCTTAAGCTTTAGGAGTCCATTGATTCCTGTTCTCATCTCCGTCAATTTTTCTTCGCTTAGCGAGAGCGCCCTCTCGGACTCAACAAGCTTAGCTAATAGTTCGGCCCACGTTTTGCAGCCCAATTCAACCTTTAGTTTTTTAAGCTCTTTCAGTAGCTCTTCGGGCAAGTTTTTCACTAGGATTGTAGCCAAGAAGATCACCAAGAATACCTAGGTATTTTAGGATATAAAGTTATCTAGAAACCCGCTTCTGAGGAGACTTAACGGAACCGTTTTAGTTGATTTAATGTGTGAAGATGGTTTTGGGCGTTTGCTTTTTTAAAATTGGCAACTTTCAAATATTTTTTGTTGTTTTTTGTGTTTGGTGGTTGTTGTGGAGAAGTTTGTGGTGTAGCTTTTTCGAGGGAGGATTTTGTGAAATGCGCGCATTTGGATGTTAGTTGTATGTGGCGACTCTGACTTCATAGGTTTGCTACAAGGTGGAAGAAGGTTTTCGTCTTGGTACAGCCAGTTATGAGTGTGCCTTGGTAATGGACTATGTCTACCTTTTTTCCAACCATTTAGCGATGTATTTGGTGAACTTTTCAAAATCTGGAAGTTTTGTTTGTAGAAATTCGTAAACTAGGTTTAGGTTTATGGATGTGTAGTCGTGGACTAGGAGGTTTCTGAAGCCCATCATTGAGGCGATTGTTTCTGCGAAGGTTTTTGGAATGATTTTTGCTTCGGCTAAGATGTTTGGGATGTCTCTGTAGCGTTCTGGTCTTTGGAGCTGTAGTGAAGAGATTATTTCGTTGCCGATGTCTATGACGCATTCGATAGCGACTTGGAGGTATCTTTCGGCGGCTCCGCTTACCTTGAAGTCGCTGGTAAAATCTTCGATGGTGTTTGCTTGTAGTTCTTTTAGGAATCGTTGGTATTGTCTTAGCTTGCTTAGTTTGGTTGTGATTAAGGTTTTTTCTACGCTAGGATCTGTTTCATGAAACATTCGTTATACCTCGCTATGGCTCTGCCGAAGTCTAGATATTCGCTTTGGGCTCTTGCCTCGAATGTTATTCTCGCTTCTTCGCTTTGGGAATAAACGGTTTTGCCGTGTTTTATCACTTGATGTTTGAGCATGGGCGGAGATGTGTTGAGGATTATCAAATCCACATTATTTCCTAATATCTCAGATAGTTTATTCACTAGGTATAAGTAGTATTCAAGCAGTTTTTTGGGAGTTTCAGAAAGTAGAACGGCTATGTCAATATCGCTTTGAGGGGTATGGATTTTTTTTGCGTGCGAGCCGAACAGATAGGCAACTAAAACTCTTTTTTCGCTTCTGAAGAAGGTTATCAAATCTTCTGGAGTTTCCTTTTGCACATTCTTCGCCTTTTGCAATTAAGTTTACTAAGCTATTTATGCGCGTGCTTTCTAAATTTTTCGTCAAGAAAACAACCGTTATTTATCTCTTAGAAATTTACCTATCGCAGTTACGAATGTTTGGGCGTTTACGAAGATCGTTTCTGCTTCAGGTTTCTCGATTATTGCAGTGATGCTGTATTCGTAAGTTTCTCTAGCGGCCTTTGTGTCTGCTAGGATTTTGCCCAGCTCTTTTGGGAATATTCCAGTTAATACGAATCTCTTGCCAAATTCTGAAACTAGTCCTTCGTGGGTTTTTGGGAAAACGTCTATGGTGGCTAACGCGGCTTTAGCTGCATGGTAGATGGCGTAGTAGGCTCTGGAGATGGTGTCTTCGTAATCACCGTTGTGGAGAAGTTTTTCAGCGACGCGAAGTCTTCTAGTCGCCTTTTCCATGTGTGCTTTTGCTATACTCGTTGAGGCAATCTCCTTGTAGTTGTACGCCTTCGTTTACTATCGAGATGGCGAAGGGATCTTTATCCTTGATCATATTGGCGAAACTTTCTTTATTTATGACTATTAGTGAAATGTCTACTTCCAAGACTGCGATGAAAGAGTAAATGAGGTCGTAGAGGCGTTGTCTAACTTTCCAAGGGTGTGCTTCTTTGGTCAGGATGAGGAGGTCTATGTCGCTTTCGGTTGTGGCTTCTCCTCGGGCTGTGGAGCCGAATAATATTATGTCTACTATGGTTTTTTCGTTCCATGTGATTATTGTGGAGGCTAGCGTTGCGACGAGCCTTCTGTTCGTGGTTTTAGGAGTGAACGCGTGTTCGGAAACTGCGAATCTTCTTATGGCTTCCCGTATAAGGTTGCTTCTGTTTGAGTAGAGGCCTGCCTTGACTAGTTCGTTGATTTTTTCGGCCAAATCCCTTTGGACTCTGACGGGAATGACGACGCTCATGTGTCTGTATACGCTTTGTATACAAATAAACCTTGCGGTTTATTCTCCAGTTCCGATTCGAGTGTAGAAGAGATTTGTAATGAAGTAGGGAAGGGAGCAGTGAAAAACTCGTTCTATTTGAAGCCATCCTCTGGCTTTCTAGCGCACGTGGTCAATAACCTGAAACATTGCCCCTCATATAATCCGCATATTGCTTAAGTGTCCGTGTCCCGCAAAAAATCTGGACAAAGACAGAGAAAAGGGCTAGCTTATGGGGCATGGTTATGGTTGTTGTACGGTTAGGGTCCATTGGTGTGAGGTTTCGTCTTCTCCGTCAGAGTGCCGTGACGAGTAAAGAACCACTCGGTTTCAACTGTGGGAGTTTTTTAGCTGTTTCAAGTCTGTATACTGCCTGACAACTTCATCAATTAGCCTCAGCCTTAGGTTGTTATCCTTGGAAAAGAGTAGTCTACCTCGCGTGAAGACGTAGTGTTTGAACGGCAGTGGAGCTTCATTCAATGCTTGGACATCAACAGGAACTCCAATTTCAACTTCCAGTTTAGCAGAGAAGTCCACAGTGTAGTAGAAGGCCTTACTGGGGATCCTTATCCAGACAGCTACATCCAAATCTCTAAAGGAATCTCTCTCCACAAAGCTTCCATGCACGTATGCAAACACGACTCCGTTGACTTCCTTAATCCTCTTCCTCAACCTTTCGAGGAGCTTAAGCTTCTGTTCAGCCGACAACCTGCGGTGCTTGAACTCCAATTTAGCAGTATCAACGGGTCCGCTCACGTTCTATCCCTCAGAAACCCCCTTATATGCGTAACAAAAACTTCAAAGTCCTTAAGGCCCTTCTTTACGCTCGTATATACTTTCTCATCATTGATCACCCAATACCTGTGGACGAGTAGGTTTCTAAGCCTTGCAGCAGAGGATAGTTTAGACGCCAATTCTCCCGGTATAACGCCTTTACCCCCAAGCCTTCCAAAACATTCAGGGAAGCCTTCGGCTCCCTCATTAAAAGTACTTAAGAGAATATGCATACATATGCTTGAAGCAGCCTCCGCAAGTTGAATTAGAAGATATCTCATCGAGAGTCTTTCGTGAACCGTTAACTCTCTAAACCCTTTTGACGTGAGGTCTCCGAGCATTTGAATAGCGTCATTAACCTCCCTAATTCTAGCCTCAACATGCTCCTCGTTGAGAGACATATACATTTCACCGTCTTCGAGCAGTAATCATGAATTGATACACTCGTAAAACTTCATTAAACCTTTCGGTTAAATAAGCCGAGACTATAAGCGACGCGCGCGCTTAGCATGAAAACGCATTTGTTGATTATCGCTGTAGCATTGCTTAAGTGTCCGTGTCCCGCAAAAAATCTGGACAAAGACAGAGAAAAGGGCTAGCTTATGGGGCATGGTTATGGTTGTTGTACGGTTAGGGTCCATTGGTGTGTTGCTGTTGTTTCGCTGTCTGACACTTTTACTTCTATGGTGTATGTGCCCACTGAGCCTTTGTTTGCATAGAAGGTGTGGGACTCTTCTATGGTTGTTTGTTTTAATGTCCCTTAGCGCGCGCGTTTTATGCCATTAATTGGCAACCATTAACGTTACTAATGTAAATGGTGAACAGCGATTCCTAATTGCTTTTTTATCCTTGATCTTTGTGTATACGTTAATGGTTTATAGAGACTTGCAGATAGAATTAGATTATACAGGTTATTTCGAATAATGTAAAATTAGATTTCAGGGTGTTTTTCCGAGATCTTTTGCGACTGCGCAAAAATCGTATATATTTATGCATCCGTTGTTGTCTATATCAGCGATTTCGTTCCAGTTCGCGTCTCCGGGCTTGCTTCCATAGGCGGATGCCACTATTACCAAGTCTAGCGAGTCTACTATTCCATCCTTATTAAGGTCTGTGGGTAGAAGTGTTTGGTCTTTTCCTTCGAAGAGTATGTCGAAGCTGAAGTCTGTCAGGTCTGTAGTGTTTTGTTTTACTTCGAGTGTTAGCGTGATTTTTGCAACTTTTTGGGGGTCGATTGTTGCGTTGGTGGGGGTCCATGAAAAAGCTAGAAATTCATGCGCTTCTTCTGGGTTCCAATTTGTGGCGTTTATTGCCAAGATGATGGTCGTGTTATCTTCGTTTTGTACATAAAGTGTGATGTTTTTGTTTTCGCCTGGTGATAGGGAGCCCCAATTTATTGATGTAACGGTGTCTGTGCATATTTGGTTCCAGTAGACTCCAATTTTAGTTGTTGATACTGCGGAGACTTTTTGTATCATTTTTTCTGGATACAATGTTTTTTGGGCTATGAGTATGGTTAGTATTGCAAGGATTAGTGATAAAGTTTGAAGCGTTGTTGAGCGTTTCAGCCCTGTTCCACCAATGTTCGGAAAGTGAGAACTGATATATTATTTTTGTGATGGGCGCGCGCACGAATTCTGAATGGCTTTTAACGGAGCAACATCTATGGAGATCTGAAGAGCAAGTTGTGGGATGGAATTTGTGGATGGGGAGAACGAGCATAGATTAGCCTTGGAATTGGTACTCGCCGCTTTTCCCTTTGAAGATTTACATGCAGAATTTGACTCGTCAAGCTTGGCAGCCGCTAGAACCAAGCTTTGTGGGCTATGTTGTGGACTGGAAGGATCTGGATAAGCTTGAACCATATCGGATTGAGTTGTGGCATAATGGGGATTATGTTACGCTAAAACCTGGGATTGTTGTCCGAGTTATAGTAAACCATAGATTGCCTGATGGCCCATTGGAGGTTGTGTCTGACCAGGAATTGGCTTTGATGGAAGAGACAACGATCAAGAATATTGAGGGCACCGCAGAATATCCTGGAGACTGGAACACCAGAATTTATCCAGTTGGATATGTTGGAGGCGGGTAGTTTGGGCACACCCTAACAAGCC
>CAZJAQ010000005.1:10737-42808 GCA_964544285.1 uncultured Candidatus Bathyarchaeia archaeon | reverse complement strand
TATTCTTCATTTGAGTTATGGAGTTAACACAAATTCCGAGAATTTAAACCGAGTTCAAACCTCACCAGAACTTCCGAGCTACTTAAACGCGCGTCACTTTCTAATTATGCTAAACGTAGAGAAACCGAGAAAAGCAAGGACACTCAGTTATATGGGTGAAGAGACATGACACGACGGGGACGCCCACGAAAGCACATGTGGCTATCCTTCAGAGACGTAGAGAGCGAACTTTCACTTGACGCCCAATACTTGAAATGGGCTAGTGCAAATAACACAGCGCTTCAAACAGTCGCTTCCACTGGATGCCCAAGATGTCAAAGCGATAACATCGAATTCCGCCACGACAAAGAATACAAAGTCATCCGCTTCCACTGCATCGAATGCCGCCACGAAACCTCTTATAGAATAAAGACTCCAAAGCCAGGCAGCTTCTCAATCGTCCCAATCCTACATAACGGGGTTCAAGTCGGCGAGAAGGTTGTGGATTCTTATCATCCAGCCACGAAACGAGAGAGAAGCGACGCTCTCGTGTTAAAAGCTTCTTACGGCGTTGACAGTGGCAGAGTCAGCTTGGGCGGAGAATGGCACGTTGACGGAACGGTCGGCGGCACTCATGACCAAAAACGATATTTTGTCAATTTTGAAGAAATGATGCTGATGTGCAGCTGGAACAGGATGCAGCAGGAGCATGAGAAGCGTCTGCGCGAACTCGAAGAAGACAGCGCTTGATTTTCTGTAATATTAATGAGGAGAATAGGGGTTTTTCTAGGATTATGCGGGAGTCATGTTTTTGCTACGTAGCCCCGAGATTCTTCAAAGCATCTAAGACCAAGAACGTCTCAGTCTCCCGTCCCTTTCCACCCCAGCTACCATCTTCGTTTTGTCTCTTACAAATCAACGGAAATGCCTTCTCAACTTGCTTCATCGCCAAAACATGATGCCCTCTGGACAAGGCGTGAAACGTGTGATAGAAGGGGAAGGCTTTCCAAGCTCCCCTTCTGGTTTGTCGTCTCGCGAAGTACTTCACCCCACTCTCAACCTGTCCAGAATCAGCACTCAAAGGATGTTCAATCAACATACGCAACACGTTAAGCGTGCACCATGCACCACACCAGTCTGGTCTCCAAAACTGAAGATACGATTTCACCGTCGTCTGAACTTGCCTATTGCCGTCCAAACCAAAAACATGGAACAAATGGACTGCATAGGCTGTTTGGTAAAAAATAGTGCAACCTGGCCCAAATTCTCCGTAGAATGTTGAACGCATCTCACGAGCATTTTTTCTGTTGTCTGAGAGGAAAAAACCCGGATACCCTCTATACTCGTGTCTCTGAATAGACAGGAGCCACTCCAGACCCTTTTTAACGCTTTCATCCTTTGCATCGTAGCCGAGGAGGGAAAGGTTCCAAAGATTGTTGGCAGTGCGAACGAACAGTTGGTCCCAACTTCCGTCTGCCGATTGGTTTGACACGGTTTCCCCATAGAGTTTTCTCTTTGAAATTTCATCAGCTTTACCCTCTTTCTTGAAAATTTCTTGCCTAAGGTAAACGCCGATAGGTGACTCGAGGGATGCAGCGTAATCCAGCGGGTCAACCCTCAACTCGTCAAGCAAGTTTCTCATAAAGATCACGAGGTAAAATTGGCTTTCGCTCTGTTTAACGTTTTCTAGAGTGGATGAGAGGGGCGAACCTCACACTTTGTCTCTCTAACAAAAAGAAAAAAAGGGAAAAGTTTGGGCCTACTTACGACTAGCCATCGCATAAATGGCTCTGATAGCTAGTATGACAGCTGCGGGTGCCACGAAAGCGGTGATATTGATTACTATCGCATCCAATATGCTGCCCAGCGGACTGATTATGGTGTCGATGTTTTGAAAAGTTGATCCTCTTATGCTTACAGCCATCAATGCGATTGCGGCTATGAGGAACTGCGTAGCCTCTTTCTCGGTTATTGTGATGAATCCTACTATGATGCCTAATATTATCATAGTAAGGTAAACCCACTCAGTGTTCGGCGATACAATGACGCTTGCGCCAATAGCAATTCCAGCAACGATTGCGACGATGACGAAGATCAGAAAGGCCCATTCACCTATTTTTTCCATCTCCACTGTTACAGACACACTCCATCTTATTTTTTTGGTAGAAGCTCTGAACGAATTCACTTTTATTCAAGGTGGTCATAAATAAATCTTTTTGTCAAAATAAGGTAGAACGCATAGGATTTGACGATAAATCGGTTAAGAAATGACTGTGAGAACGTAGCAAAGCTTTTTTCCAAAAACTTGTCAAAGTAGTCTGAGAAGAAATGCCAGCTCACAAGAAAGTCGAGGAAATCGCCCGAGACATAAGGAAGATGAAGATACGCGGCGCTGGGAAGATCGCAAGGTCTGCTGCAGAAGCGCTTCGGACGACCGCTCAACAATCTAAAGCGAAGGACTCGTCACTTCTGGTTAAGGGGCTCGAATCTTCAGCAAAACTTCTTCTAAGCACTCGACCCACAGCCGTGTCGTTGCCAAACAGCATACGTTACATTATGTTCCGAGTTAGAAAAGCCCAAAAGAGAAACCTAGAATTGGAAGAACTGCGTCAACTTGCTGTCAAGACTGCAACAGAATTTATCCAAAACTCCACAAAAGCGGTCGAACGCATTGGCGAAATAGGCGCTAGGCGAATAGAAGACGACGATTTAATAATGACCCACTGCAACAGCGCCGCAACCATGGCGGTGCTTAGAACAGCTTTTAATCAGGGCAAAAGTTTCAAAGTGTTTGTGTGCGAAACGAGACCGCGTTTTCAGGGCAAAATTACTGCTAAGGCATTAAGCGAAGTCGGAATACCCACTTCATTAATCGTCGATGGAGCGGCTCGTTTTTTCATGGCAAAAATGGACAAAGCGATTGTCGGGGCTGACGCGGTGGCTGCTAACGGGGCAGTCATAAACAAGATTGGAACCTCTATGGTAGCTTTGGCTGCTCAAGAGTCAAGAGTCCTATTCTTCGTCGCCGCAGAGACTTACAAGTTCAGCCCAGAGACCATGCTGGGACAGCTTGTTAAAATTGAAGAACGCGGCTCTTCAGAAATCATATCTAAAAAAGAACTCAAAGAAATGCCGAATGTCACGGTGCGAAACCCAGCGTTCGACGTAACGCCTCCAGAATACATCGACCTCATCATCACAGAAAGAGGCATAATACCCCCCCAAGCAGCCATCATGATAATTCAAGAAGAGTTTGGCTCCATCACAGCCGACGAGTTGATGGAGTATCAAACTTACCGCTTAGCAGACGAAGATGAGGCTTGATGTAAAAACACTTAAGGAACCACAACTAATCGTTAGATGAAAGTCTGGAGAGGCAGGTAAATGGCGGGAATAGTCCTCGTTAGAGACGCCATGTCAAAAGATGTGAAGGTTGTAAGACCCGACACTCTCGTAAAAGAAGTCGTTGCCACGATGAACAAGTTCGACATAGGCTCTATCGTCGTGCTGCAGAGTGACCGCCCAGTGGGCATAATCACCGAACGAGACATTCTCAAAAGAACCGTGGAACCTTGCTTAGCGCCCGAAGCTTTGCGTGCAAGAGAAGTGATGAGCAGCCCCGTGACAACCATCAACGCAACTGTCAGCATCGACGAAGCAGCGAAGATCATGGCGAAGAAGAGAATTAAAAGACTCCTCGTAATGGACAACGGCAAACTTGTCGGGATAATCACGTTCACCGACATAGTAACTCAAGTGCCCAACATGCTGGGAATACTCGAGGAACTCGTAAGACCACACCACCGCTCATACTAGCCCACTATTTCCCATTTTTTAGAGTTTTTATAAGGGAGATAGCAGTGTTTCTAAAGGAATTAGGAGAACCATGCTGTGAATAAAGATATAATGATTGAAATGTACCGGAAAATGCTGGAAATCCGGCTTTTCGAAGAAAAAGTCTTCGAACTGTACGGTCAGAACCTTGTGCCTGGCACAATTCACCTATACGCGGGAGAGGAAGCGGTAGCCGTCGGCGTGTGTGCAAACCTGCGAAAAGACGATTACATCGTGAGCACCCACCGTGGTCACGGACATTGTATTGCGAAAGGCGCTAACTTGGATAAGACGATGGCTGAGATTTTAGGCAAAAAAACAGGCTACTGTAAGGGCAAAGGGGGATCTATGCACATCGCTGACTTTAGCATAGGCATGTTAGGCGCCACTGCCGTTGTAGGCGCGGGAATCCCAATCGCTACCGGCGCAGGGCTCTCCATAAAGTTGAGGGGCACAGATCAGGTAACGGCTTGTTTCTTCGGCGATGGTGCCTCAAACCAAGGAACCTTCCACGAAGGCATCAACATGGCTGCTGTTTGGAGACTACCGGTCTTATTTGTGTGCGAAAACAACCTCTACGCTATGGGAACTCGCCAGACTCAAGTCATGCTCATAGAAGACATCTCAAAAAGAGCCGTCGCATACGGAATCCCTGGCGTGACAGTGGACGGAAACGACGTACTAGCTGTTTACAAAGCAGCTAAAGAAGCGGTTGAACGAGCAAGAAATGGCGACGGTCCAACGTTAATAGAGTGCAAAACGTATAGACATAAGGGGCATTCCCGCTGGGACCCCGCGACTTACAGGCCTAAAGATGAAGTTGAAGAATGGCTACAGAAAGACCCGATTCGAAGACTAAAAAAGCAGCTTTTGGAGAAGGGAGTAATCTCTGAAGCAGAAGCAGAACACGTGGAAAAAGAAGTGGTCAACGCTGTGGAAGCGGCAGTAAAATTGGCCATCGAAAGCCCCAATCCAGCGCCCGAAGAAGCCCTAGAAGACGTCTACGCATGATGGAGGATGCGGAAAAATGCGAAAGATAACCCTCAGAGATGCACTCCGCGAGGCGCTCTTTGAAGAGATGAAGCGAGACAAAGCCGTGATCGTGTTGGGGGAAGATGTGGGGCGTTACTGGGAGGGCGCTTTCAAAGTGACTAAAGGGTTAGCAGAAGAGTTTGGCGATGAACGTGTCAGGGACACTCCCATCAGCGAATCCGCCATAATAGGAACTGCCGTGGGAGCGGCGATAACTGGCATGCGTCCTGTCGCAGAAATTATGTTCGGAGATTTAACAGCCCTAGCTATGGACCAGATAGCTAATCAAGCAGCTAAGATTCGCTACATGTTCGGCGGACAGATAAAAGTGCCTCTGGTCATCAGGACTCCTTTCGGTGGAGGCGTCAACATAGCAGCCCACCATTCCCAGAGTTTAGAGGCGTGGTTTATGCACGTGCCAGGGTTGTTCGTTGCAGTTCCTTCGACGCCTTACGATGCGAAGGGACTGTTAAAAGCGGCGATAAGAGGCGACAATCCTGTGATGTTTTGTGAGCACAAGCTTCTCTACCCACTCGAAGGCGAAGTGCCCGAAGAAGACCACACTGTTCCTTTCGGCGTTGCTGACGTTAAAAGAGAAGGCGAAGATGTAACAGTAGTTGCCACCATGTTCATGGTCCATAAGGCCCTCGAAGCAGCAGAAATGCTTGAAAGGGAGGGTTCAAGTGTCGAAGTAGTTGACCCGAGGACGCTCGTTCCCTTAGACAAGAAGGCTATAGTCAGTTCAGTGAAGAAAACGGGGCGTTTGGTAGTCGTGAGTGAAGACTGTAAAACAGCCGGAGTAACCGCCGAGATTGCCGCAGTGGTAGCCGAGGAAGCCATCGACTATCTTGACGCCCCGATAAAACGCGTAGCGGAGCCAGACACGCCGATTCCTTTTAGTCCACCGTTAGAAAAATATGTCATACCCGACGAAAAGAGCATAATAAAAGCGATTAAAGAGATCGTTTGAGGAATTGTTTTGGTCACAAAAATCGTCATGCCCCGACTCAGCTTAACTATGAAGACTGGCAGCGTAGTCCAATGGTTCAAGATGGAAGGCGACAAAGTTGAGAAAGGCGAGCCAGTTGTGGAGGTGCTTTCAGAAAAAGTCACCTATGACGTCGAGGCGCCTGCAGGGGGGGTTCTTCTAAAAATCTTGGCTGAAGAAGGCGTGGATTTACCCGTGGACGCAACGCTTGCCTTCATAGGCGCCCCCGACGAAGAGTTACCCGAAGCAGAAGCCCTACCAGCTGAACACGTAGAAGAAGCTCGGGTAGTAGAAGTGGAGAAAGTGAAGACGCCGACCGTTAAGGAGCGAGTCTTGGCTTCGCCCGCAGCAAGAAGACTGGCAAAGGAACAAGGCGTAGAGTTGACGCAAATCCGAGGCACGGGTCCAGAGGGAAGAATCGTAGAAGAAGACGTTAAACGCTTCATAGAGGAAAAAGCAGGGTCAGCGCCACGCATCAGAGAGGAGATTCCATTAACGGGCATTAGGAAAACCACTGCGGAACGAGTTGCCTCCAGTTTTCAGACAGCGCCCCACAGCTTCATTATCATGGACGTCGACATGACAAACGCAGTAAAACTGCGGGAGGCGACCGAGGTTTCTTACACGGCGATACTGGTGCAAGCAACGGCGAAAGCTCTACGTGAGCATCCCACTATAAACTCCACTTTGGCGGATGGAAAAATCAGGGTCTACGAAGACATTAACATAGGTGTGGCGGTTTCCACAGAGAAAGGACTGATTGTACCTGTTCTACGGAATGTGGATAGAAAACCGCTTGCTGAAATCTCGTCTGAACTAGAGAAGCTGGTGGAAAAGGCGAGAGGGGGAAATCTGTCGAAGGAGCAGCTAACCAGCGGGACTTTCACGGTGACGAACCTTGGGATGTATGACGTTGACATGTTCCTGCCGATAATTAACCCTCCTGAAGCTGCCATTCTCGCCGCTGGACGTATGGTGAAGAAACCCGTCATCATCGATGGAGAAACTACAGTCAAGCCCATCATGACCCTTACCCTTGCATACGACCATAGAATAATAGACGGTGCACCCGCTGCAACGTTCTTGAGAAAAATAAAAGAGATAATTGAAGAAGGACGTTGATTTAGGCATAAGCGAAGGCTGCTACTTCATCCGTTAGGTGGATGTGGCGGCGGGTTTTGGCTGTCCCTTCGGAATTATGCCTGCTTTCTCAGCCAGCGTGTAGATTAGCCATATTATGACGCCGTAGATGACTCCGTTGAAGATTGCACTGATGAGCAGCGTTGCAGAGATGCCGACCACTTGATAATCTGTCTCAGCTAGGTTTGCCGCGTCGTAAATCATTCTTCCAGGTGGAAGGTCGGGGTATCCGAAAGTTGCCACTAGGAATATTAGAAAGGCGACGACGAAGATTATTGCTCCTCTCAATGTTGTTCCCTCTGAATTAGACAATTGATGTGCGATGTGTCTTTATAACGGTTGTTCTAAACTGCTTGGAAACTCTTAAGTGTGAAGCAGTCTTTCTGAAAAGCCCAGTGACTATCTTATGAAAGCCGCCGTGTATTACAGCCTCGACAACATACTGGTCGAAGATGTTCCCATGCCCAAGGTTGGTGCGCATGAGATTCTGGGGGAGATGAAAGCATGTGGTGTCTGCGGCTCAGATTTAATGGAATGGTACTTGAAAACACGTACCCCGTTGGTGCTTGGGCACGAGCCTTCTGGCGTGGTGGCTAAAGTCGGGGGCAAAGTGGAGGGGTTTGAGGTGGGTGACAGAGTCTTTGCCCACCATCACGTTGCCTGTCTAACCTGCCACTACTGCAGACATGGAGCTTTCACCCTGTGCGAACAATTTGCCAAAACACACTTGGAGCCCGGCGGCTTCGCCGAATACTTCAAGGTTCCAGCGCTCAACCTGCAGAAAGACACTCTGAAGATTCCCCCTGAGCTTTCCTTCGAAGAAGCAACCCTCATCGAGCCCGTCGGATGCTGCATACGTGCCTTGAACAAATGCAGCGTCCAAGCGGCGGATTCTGCGGTGGTTTTGGGAGCCGGACCTTCGGGAATCATCTTTACGATGCTCTTGCGAATCTTCGGTGCTGGTCAGGTTATCGTTACTGATTTTGTCGACTACAGGTTGAAGGTAGCTAGAGGTTTGGGTGCGGATTTGACGGTTAACCCCGAGAATGAGAGCCTCATCGACGTGGTTAAGAAAGCAACCGATGGGCGAGGCGCAGATTTGGTCGTCGTCACTGCACCCAACGTTAATGCGTATCTGGCGGGGATAGAACTATGCCGTAGAGGGGCTACTCTGTGTGTTTTTGCGCCCACGCAGCCAGGAGAGTTCATGCGGCTGAGCCCCAACAAGTTGTTCTTCTCCGAAATCAAGCTGGTGCCCTCTTATTCGACGTCGCACATTGAGACCAGAGTCGCTCTCAACCTCATCAAAACCAGAAGAATCGACGCGAAAAGGCTAATAACGCACAGGTTCCCGCTAAGCAAAACTGCGGAAGCATTTCAAACCGCAGCGAGGAGTAAAGAATGTGTAAAGGTGGTGGTGACGAATGAGCGATGAGACGATGAGAGCTGCGATGCTTTATGGGATAAAGGACCTTCGGGTGGAAGACGTTGAAAAACCGCGGGTAGGAGCAGGAGAGGTTTTAGTCAAGGTTAAAGCCTCCACCACTTGTGGCACAGACTTGAAGATTCTTCAGAGGGGTTACGTGGAGAAAGTGATAAAGTTGCCCACGGTTTTTGGGCATGAATGGGCAGGAGACGTCGTCGAAGTAGGCGAAGGCGTTGCAGGGCCTATGAAAGGGATGCGGGTTAGGGCTGGAAACAGCGCCCCTTGCCTGCGATGTAGGATGTGTCAGAAGGGGAAGTTCAACTTGTGCGAGGACATGCTTTGGCTGTGGGGCGCCTACGCCGAGTACATCAGGGTTCCAGCTCGCACTGTTCTGGTTAACACGCAGGAAATTCCGTCTCATGTCAGTTATGAAGAAGCCTCGATAGCTGAACCCCTTGCTTGTGTTCTCCACGGTGCCGAAGAGGTGGGCATAGGACTCGGTGACACGGTGGCGATAATCGGCGCGGGACCTATAGGGCTTCTCCATCTACTCGTTGCCAAGAAGCTCGGGGCAGAGAGGGTATTCGTGAGTGATTTGATGGAGGAGAGGCTTGAGTTTGCCAGAAGACTCGGGGCGGACGCGACGATAAACGCTGGAGCCGAAAACACTGTCGAGGAAGTCAAGCGGCTGACGAAGGGTTACGGGGCAGACGTCGTGGTTGAAGCGATAGGTTTGCCGACTACGTGGGAGCAGGCTTTGAGGATGGTGTGCAAGGGCGGCAGGGTGCTAGAATTTGGTGGTTGTCCACCTGGGACCGAGGTTAAGGTGGATGCCGAGCTGTTGCATTATGGCGAAGTGGCTGTTGTGGGTGCTTTCCACGCCACTCCCACTCACTTCAAGAAGGCTTTGAACCTCATCGCGTCTGGAGCGGTAAACGTGAAGCCCCTTGTTACTAGGCGGATGCCCTTGGAGGAGATTGGGGAGGCGTTTGAGGTTTTGGGTTCCTCTAAGACCGAGGTGAAGATTTCTATTCGGCCTTAACAGTGTGATAGTAGCTTGTTTGTCCTTGTGAGTGAAAGCTAGTCGTTTTCGCGTTCTCTGCGCCTAGTCTAGACCGTCCTATTAGGCTCCAAACATGTGGTGTGAGAGTAGGTGTGTTCTGTGCGGAGCTGGGCTCATTTCTTTTCTACTGGTTTGATGATTACTGCGGTTCCGTATGCTGAGAACACGGTTGCGGTGCCTTGCAGGATGTCGCTTGTCTCAAAGTCTGCACCTATGACTGCGTTGGCTCCCATCGTCGCAGCCTTCTCTATTAGTCGTTTGAGTGATTCTCCGCGAGCTTTTTCGACTTCGGAAGAGTAAGCGGTGACTTCGCCGCCGAACATCCCCTCGATGCCAGCTATTATTTTTCCCCCAACGCCCCGTGTTCGCACAGTCAAACCATGAACGGGGCCGAGAACTTTCACCACGTCGTATCCAGGAACGGATGGAGTGGTAACGACGAGGACAGTTTGCTTTTCAACCAAAGATTTTCCCTTCAAACACTGTTCTTTTCTCTTTTTTTCTCTTAAAGCTTGCGTCAAACGGTGCTCCAATCCCAATCTTATCAAAAAATTCCGATGCAGCTGGTTTTGTTCCTAAAACCAGTTAAGACGAAGCAGGGTTTGAAAAAACAGTGCCTACTGCACTTTCGCTATTATCATTAAGACTCCTAGGGCTATTAAAGCTAGACCGCCTGCAGCGAAGAAGATAGGATATGCTAAATCTGGGCTCGTGAGTGTCATGTTAACCACTATGGCGCCTATGAGGATTATTAGGAGAGCGAAGAATTTTTCTGCAATCATGAAACCCGCCGAATCTTCTCCTTTGCTCATGCCATAACACCTTCGCAGTCAAGGTTTACATATGCTTGCTCAAGTTTTATTTTAATCTTCTTCAACCCCGTTTGTCTATTCCTTTTCTTCCAGTTTGGCTGGGAGGTACTCGTCCACGATGTAGGTGAGACCGTATCGGCTGAAGGCTTCTTGCTCTGCCTTTTTCCGGATTTTCATGAAGGTCTTTATTTCCCGTTGCCATAGTTCGTCCTTGTAGCGGGGGTCTCGCTGCAGCTCGTGCAGCCGTTTTACGTCGATTTCTGTTAAGGGGTCGCTTGGCAGCTTGTAATCCACTATGTCTGTTGCCCAAACCCCGTTCCATTTAGCGTCAGGAGTCGTCAAATCACGAAGATGCGCGGCGTTGGCTGAACCAGAAATAATAACCATGGCGATGTGCATTCCCCAGGGGTCACCGTCTGTCAAGATGTGAACTGGTAATTCTAGCTCCTTGTTGAGTCTCCGAATGAAATGGCGCGTTGACCGTGGTGCCTGCCCCGCCGTCAAAACAAGCAACGCGTTGTATTTTTTGTGAACGTTTTCTTCGATAAACCTGGTGAACAAGCCGCCTTTCTCGATGGCGATTACTTTGTCTGCGCTGGTTTTCACGAATTCGCTGTACGTGAGAGCGGGTCCTATCATTAAGCCGTCGGGGTGCGACGTCAGGTTCATCTGTTTTCCCTCGTAACCTGGCACGGTGTACTCGATTGTCAGGTCGCCGAAGATGGCTGAACGTTCTTCTGGGAAGACGTTAAAGTCTTCTCTGGCGAGAGTTATAACGGTCTCCAAGTCGGTGATTACGTTGTCTGATTCTGCTTGGTCTTTGAAGGACATCTGGTAGGCTTGGGCTGAATAGTACACGTCTCTCAGAGTCGAAGTCTTGCGTTGCGTCGAGAGTTGATGGGCGAAGAACGCTGTCCAAACAAGCTGCGTGAAAGGACGAATGTGGCGAATGTTTCGAGTGCTCCGCTTGACTTTTCTGTCTCCCAAGACGTATTGGCGAAGCTCAGGGTTGTAGTAGATGTTCTCTATGGAGCGACTGGGCATCTTAATCCATGGAAATTCGCCCTTCTCCATCTGGCGATACAGTGTCTCACCAAAGTCTTGCAAGTCTTCAACTGCTTCTTTCTTCTTTTCCAACGCTGAAACATTATTCTCCTTTTTCTTTTCCTCCAACTAAACTCACGCTCTCTATTAATTTTTGAATGTCAGGTTCTTTCTCTTTTCCAGCAAGTTCCGTGGAAAACTTGGCGATTTTCGGCAAGTATTTGGCAAAAACGCCTAGACGTTTCTTCTCTTTTTCCACGTGCTCTTGTCTTGACAAAAACCGTTGAAGGTCTCGCGCCGCCTCTCTTACACCGTTTAAAATTTCCTTCTTGACCTCGGGTCTGTCAGCGATGAACTCTTTGCCCACGGTTTTGTAGGGAATTTTAGTACTGCAAATGTGGATGAGGATGGCTATGGGCATGTCGGGCGAGACTCTGTACCTTCGCCAATTCATGGATTTGACAACGCTGTATGACACGTCGCTGGCTTCGTCGTAGAGAAGAGGAATCCGATTAGCGAAACGGTAGAGGATAAAATCGCCTCTCTTCGGAATCTCTCCTCCATAAGCTATCGCCGCTTCCACGATGAACGGGTGACCTGCGTAAGTGGAAGGCTTGCGCTGACTGACAGCTATGAACTCGGGTTTTAACTCCTTCAAAATTCCCGCCTTTAACAACTCTTCTCCCAGAGGAGATAGACAATTAGCGCTTGGCGGGCGAAACTCTTCGAAGCGCTTCATCGTTTGCACGAGTTTCACGATTTCCTCGGGTCCAAGTTTTCTCGGGTTTTTTCCCTTAGGAATTGCCGCGAATTCTAGGAACTTGTGAGCTATGTTCTCGCTGACCCGGTGAAAGTGGGTTCTCATGAAGCTAACCATGTCTCGATGCGGCGTGATTTGTATCAGTCGCTTAACCGTTTCAACGTCCACTCCGTAAGGGTGGGGCAACGTTTCCTTAGGCGGAGTGGGCATTTTCGTCGTCGCACGCGTGAATCTGTACAAGCGCCCCTTTGGGTCGACGAAAGTAATGTTAGCATAAGGGTTCACCAGCGCCGTCTGTTTAAGGTATTCTAGGATTTTTGGCATGGCGCGGAGATAATCGCCTTCGAGAGTAAACTCAACGATGGTTCCGTGCCATTGTTCTTTGTTGATTAGGACTTTGCGCTCCAAGATTATGGGTCTGTTTCTTTGGATGTCTATCATTATTCTGTACATGTAGACTTTCGTGGAGCCTGTGCTGGAGATTACGTAGGCGGGTTTGTGAGTGGTAATCTGCCCGTAGAGAACTGCCATAGTGCCGCCTAATCCGAAGGTTCCCCGAGACTGCTTCAGCTTGTACTTTGAGCCGAAGAGCACTTGGCCAAAAGCCGAAGGAATGTGGCGCGAAGTGATTCCTGAGCCGTTGTCTTCTACTCTTAGCTTGTATATTCCCGACTCTGGTCCGCCTTCGCCGCCAAAGGTAAGGCGAACATAAATGTCGGGGGGGACTTCCGCGAATTCCGCGGCATCGAGGGAGTTTTCCACTAGCTCTCTTATGGAGGCGAATATAGCGCGGGACGGGTTGGTGAAGCCAGCTATGTCGCGGTTACGGTAGAAGAAGTCGGCTGGGCTAATCTCTTCGAATGTTTGGCTTACCATCCCGTTCCTTCCATCTTTTATGATTGTTGAGGGGTATATGTTGTGTATGTAGAAATTATATCTTTTCACTGCTGAGGGGCTGTTTCTGCGGTGGGTCAGTTTTTTGTCATTAGTCACCGAAGAAAAAACACTCAAGGATAACATCATGAGAACAAACTAATAGATTTAAGCATGATTTTGATATCATACGGAAGGAAAGTGGTTTCGTGACTCATCACTGGGGTTACGTGAGTGCTATTGTTTCGGCGGTTCTGTTTGGAATAAGTTCAACCCTGAACAAGATTACGTTAGAGAACGTTAACCCCTTGATTGTTGCGGGGATGATTTACTTCATTGGCGGCGTCTTACTCTTTGGAATCCATCTTTCTCCACTCCATAGAAGGATGCTCTCGTTGTTCGAGACCCCCACAGAGACTGAAACCAAAATATCGAAGAAGGATTACAGAATTCTTGCTGCCGTCATTCTCTCCGGCTCAACCATCGCGCCCTTAATGCTTCTAAACGGTCTTAGCGAAACCACTGCGATAAATACGTCATTACTCCTAAACACAGAGGCACTGTTCACCGTTCTGATTGCTTTCATTTTTCTGAAAGAACGTGGAGCAAGGAAAGACTATTTGGGCATTCTTCTCTTACTGGTTGGAGTCGTATTCATAACAACGAATGGCGAGTTCCAGAGGCTTAGTCTTACAGCAGAGGTCACTGGAAACCTGCTGATAATAGGTGCCTGCCTATTCTGGGGAATAGACAACAACCTGAGCAAGTTTCTGAGCAGAAAGCGAGACATCGTGATGATAACTGGGCTGAAATGCTTAGTCGGCGGCAGCATTCTGCTCGTCATGTCTCTACTCCTTAAAGTTAACTTCTACGTCCCCCTAGTCTCGATACCTTACCTGCTATCCGTCGGGGCATTCAGCGTCGCCTTCTCGATTCTACTATTCCTCTTCGCATTAAGGGAAATAGGCTCGATGCGAACAGGAGTCGTCTTCTCTACTTCCTCTCTATTCGGCGCAATCTTTGCCTTCGCCATCCTTAGAGAAACATTCTCTCTCACACAGTTTATCGCTGGACTAACGATGCTGTTAGGAGTCTACATGATTTACCGAAAATAAAACGCTTCTTCAAGCCTTCTCGTAAGGCTTCTTCCATAATTCCATCCTCTTTTTCTTCAACTCTCTCCTCTTAGCATGCAGAAACCGGTACACTGAAGCGTGCAACCGTCCGCGAATGAACATCTCAACGGCTTGTCGAGCGATTTCGGCTTCTTCTAGGGAGCCGATGATGCTAATCGTGTGACCAAAAACGGACACGTAAGCGTCTGTCAATTCCTCGATAAGCTGTCTGGTCTTTCCCTCTTTGCCGATCACTCTTCCACTCAGCCGCTTAATATCGGGCTCGGATTTCCCGACAAACTCTCTCAAGTCAACAACTATCAACACAGCCTCTTCATCGTCCAAAAGCCTCCTAGCCTTCTCTGGAGAAAAACCCCTGCCAATGGCTGAAACCGCTTCTTTCGCCCTGAAAAGCATGGAAGGGTCAGTGTTCTCTGGGGAAAGGATTATGTTAACATCGCCGCTTTCGCTGTCAACTTCGAGCTGCACTCCCAGTTTCTTTTCAATAAGCTCTTTTGTGGAGGCGTTCGGGCCGATGAGGGCGCCTATGCGGTTTTTCGGAATCTTCACTAGAGTGCTAGGTCTCGCCATTCTCGGTAACCTTTCTGTACATCTCGTCGGTCGATAATACTTTCACTCCCAGCTTCTTGAAGTATCTGTGAAGGTTCTCCAAGTCTCGTTTGAGGAACGTGGTTGCCATGGGATGCGAAACGAGCACGGCTTGTGCCATGTCGAAGAGGATGGGTTTGCCCCTCCACACCATCACGTTGTATTCGCTTATGTCGCCGTGAACCAACCCTGCCTTCTGGTAAAGCCTCTTAACATAATCCAAGAGCTCGTTGTAGATGAATTCGGGGTTCTTAGGTGCCAGTTCTTTCAATTCTGGAGCAGGGTCACCGTTTTTGCCTATGAACTGCATGACCATCACGTTTTTCTTAATGTCGACGGGTTTAGGGACTCTAACCTTCGCTTGCAGAGCAAGCTGCAAGTTTTTGAATTCTTTCAGTGCCCATGCAAAGACCAAAGATCGGGAATCGCGTTTGATGTTTTTGAACCTAGTGTCGCCTTCGATGTATTGGAGCTTGCCTTTCTTGAACTCAGCCGCGATCGTCAGGTAAATCTTGATGCCGAGTTCATTTCCGTCTCGGTCCTTCCCCCAGTAAATCCTTGCTTCCTTTCCAGCCTTTACGACGCCGTAGATTTCGTCTATCACGCCTTTGTTCAAGAAGTCGTATATGGTCATGAGGGTGGATTTGTCGAAAACTTCTTCCAAGACTTCGTATTCTTCGCTTCTCTTTTCCTTCATTCGTTGTTCTGTTTCGTACCTCTTCTCTCTTCGCTCGAGTCTTTTAGCCACCCGCTTTCGATAGGTCACCCAAAAACTCTCCCGCTAGATTGTTAACAGACCCTTCTTGCGAAGCATATCAGCTTGGGCTCTAGTGTAACGCCAGAAGACGTCGCCCCTCTTGTCGCTTTGAAAGTCCCAAGGCGAAACTAAAACTACGTCGCCTTCTCTAATCCAAACTCGCCTTTTCATTTTCCCTCTTATGCGGCAGAGGCGTTCATGTCCGTCTTGACACTTTACTAGGATTCGGTCGAAACCCAAGAGTTTTACAGTTATGCATAACACGTCGCCCTTGGCGGGCATGATTACATCGCTTAGGGATTCTTCGGTTAGCACTTTCTTTTTACCCAAACAGCCACCTCTAAACGATTCTGTTTTGCTTCTTAAAGAGGTTAGTGTTGCTTAAATATATTCTATTCAGAATTCGCCTATTCTAGCGTAAAGGCTCATAGGCGGAAAAATACTCAAGAGATAGCTGGAACATTGTCTACAATTTCACTATTTGGGCATGAGGGACGCCTTCAATCTCCATAACCGCATCTCGATGCACCAAGCCATTCTCTACAGCTTTTTCCACGATACTTCGCCCAACCATGTTCACGATACTTGACTGTTGGATGAGGTCAACTGCTTCTTCGAGGCTCACCAAAGAGCCCTTATAGAACTCTTCACTGACGCAGAAGACTATTTTTCCCTGCTTCAAGGTTTTACCTAACATATCTGCATCGCACACTGCCAAGAGGACACATTCGCCCCATCTTCGCAGGTTTACATAGACATCCAAGTTTTTTCGCTTCTGCGAATCTATACGGCTTTGACTGACGATTTAGCGCCGCATGCCTCACATACTAAAAAGAAGAGACGTCTCTCTTTTACGATTTTCGTATCTGGGCGCTTACAGACAGGGCATATGACGAAGTTTTCAGTGTAAATGTTCACCAAGCGTTCAAGAGTGTCGTGAGGAAACTTGCCCTGAAAGTTGGCGCGTGCTTCTTCTATGGTGCCAGCAGTAGCCATCTCGTTCGTCAAAAACTTCATCAAATGACGCGGGTCACGGTTTAACGCTTCAGCAATCTCCTTAAAGTTGTGGACGATTGTGCGCATGCCGATCATGGTAGAGCGCACTTTAGGGATTTCGAAGCGTTCGCCAGTGCCCTTTTCCCGAGGAAGCTTTGATCGGGCACGCTCTAGAAGCTCTTTGTAGTTTTTCATCACAGACCCCTTCGCATTCAGCTTAAGGAGAGGAAATGATGTTTAAAAGCTTTTAACAACCTTAAGGTCAATAGTTCTGTTTAGAGGATTGTTCTATGGGTCACGTGTACCTTTACACAGGCACTGGAGGTGGAAAGACGGCTAACGCCTTAGGCTTGGCTCTACGCTCAGTTGGTCACCGTCACACCGTCGTTGTCATTCAGTTTTTGAAGTGGTGGAAAAACACGGGCGAATACAAGATACGAAACATGCTTAAACCCTACTACGAAATCTACCAGTTCGGCCGCAGAGGATGGCATGGACTGGAGAATCTGGACGAGAGAGACCGTGAACTTGCGAAAGAAGGGCTTGCTTTCGCGAAGAAAATCGTTAAGGAAAAGAAGCCACACTTGCTCGTTTTAGACGAGGTCAATTTGGCCATTTACTGTAAACTGTTAACCATAGACGAGGTTATCTCTTTTCTCGACACCGTGCCGAAGAAGACAGACGTTGTTCTGACTGGTCGGTTTGCGCCGAGAGAACTGTTTGATAGGGCGGATTTTGTAAACGAGATTTTGGACATCAAATACCCAGAAGAATTGGTTTCTACGAAGGGTATCCAATACTGAAGAGGAGAATCTGGAACAGCAAATAAAGCTACATGCCCCCTCTTTCAAAAGCTTAAAGACGTAGTTTCGAGAATTCCTTATCTCTCGTTGCAGGTGCAAAGGCTTGACGGAGTCTTACACGCATCCTTATATCCCCAACTCGAAGCCAGAAATCAAGAAAGCGATGATGAAAGAAATCGGCATAAAAAGCATCGACGAACTGTATTCCGACGTCCCCGAACGATTCATGCTAAAACACAAGTTAAACCTCCCCGCTCCCACGTCAGAATACGAAGTCAAGCTCCACGTGGAGGCGTTGCTGGCTAAGAACAAAACCAGCCGAAACATGCCTGTCTTCTTGGGCGCCGGGTGCTGGCCGCACTACGTACCCGCAGTGGTTGAAAATATAACTCAACGGACCGAACTCCTCACGTCTTACACTCCCTACCAGCCCGAGATTTCCCAAGGTATGCTTCAAACGTTATTCGAGTACCAGAGCATGGTATGCGAACTAACGGGCATGGAAGTGGCTAACAGCTCACTGTACGACTGGGCTTCAGCGTTGGGAGAAGTTGCACGTATGGCTATGCGCCTAACCAGCCGCTCAGAGATTCTCGTCCCCCGGATTATTCATCCTGAACGCTATGCCACTCTGGAAACCTACATCGAGCCTGCAGGCATGGTTGCTCGAAAGGTGGATTATGAAAGAGAGACAGGCCAGCTAAGCTTAGAAGATTTGGAAGCCAGAGTGTCTGACAAGACGGCGGCTGTTTACGTTGAAAACCCTTCCTACCTTGGCTTTGTCGAAATGCAAGGCGAAGAAGTTGCACGGATTGCTCATGACCATGGAGCCTTGTTCGTTGTCGGTGTTGACCCAGTCTCGCTTGGGCTCTTGACTCCGCCAGGAGACTATGGCGCTGACATCGTGATCGGAGAAGGTCAACCTTTTGGAAACTCGATGAATTTTGGCGGACCCTTACTTGGAGTTTTTGCTTGTCGAGGCGACGTGTCGATGGTTCGGCAGATGCCTGGAAGAATCATAGGCATGACGACCACGCAAGACGGTAGCAGCAGAGGCTTCTGTATGGTGCTCCAGACTCGGGAGCAGCACATTCGGCGGCAGAAAGCTACGTCTAACATCTGTACCAACGAGTCCTTGTGCGCTGTCGCCTCTGCTGTTTATCTAACGCTGCTCGGACCAAGCGGCTTGAAAGAACTCGGCGAGGCTATCATGCTCAAGTCGCATTACGCCGTGAAACGCTTGTCAGAAATCGAAGGCATAAGGACACCGGTTTTCCAATCTCCCCATTTTAAAGAATTCACCGTAAACTTTGACAACCGAAGTGTTGCCAACGTACATGAAAGACTATTAGAACGTAATGTTCACGGTGGAAAGGACGTATCAAAAGAGTATCCAGAACTCGACGAAACAGCGTTGTACTGCATCACTGAGACGCATTCGAAAGAAGGTATAGATGCCTTGGCAGATGCTTTAGAGAGCATTCTGCGAAGAGGTGGAAGCTGATGGCGGATTTCAGGCAAGCGCGATGGAAAGAAGCCCTCGTCTTCGAGCATGGACACGAGGGTCGTAGAGGATACGTTGTGCCTAGGGTTGAAGATTCTATCAAGCAGAGGATAGGCGATGTGCAAGCTTTGCTGTCCACGAAGATGCGTCGTAAATCACCTCCAGAGTTGCCTGAGCTTTCAGAGGTTGAAGTCGTTCGCCACTTCACGAGGCTTTCTCAGATGAACTACAGCGTAGACTTGGGGCTATATCCCCTTGGAAGTTGCACGATGAAGTATAACCCAAAGATAAACGACTTCTTAGCCAGTTTGCCCACTTTAACGCAGCTTCATCCGTACCAAAACGAGAAAACCGTGCAGGGAATATTAGAAGTTCTCTACACCTTGGGCAAGTGGCTGGCTGAGATAACAGGCACTCACGAGGTTTCGCTTCAACCCGCGGCGGGAGCCCACGGCGAATTCCTAGGCGCCCTGATAATGCGCGCCTACCACGAGTTCAATGGGAACCTCTCTAAACGAACTGAACTCATAGTACCCGACTCTGCCCATGGAACCAACCCTGCGAGCGCCACTATGGCTGGCTTCAACGCGGTCATCGTGCCCTCTGACGAAGCTGGATGCATAGACGTCGACGCTCTGAAAACAGCAGTGTCAAACCGAACAGCAGGCTTGATGCTGACCAACCCGAACACCTTGGGCATTTTTGAAGAAAACATCGAGGAAATAGCAGACATAGTTCACGACGCGGGTGGACTGCTATACTACGACGGCGCAAACCTCAACGCTATCCTGGGCAAGGCTAGACCTGGCGACATGGGCTTCGACATAGTCCACGTCAACATCCACAAGACCTTCGGCACACCCCACGGTGGAGGAGGCCCTGGCGCTGGTCCAGTCGGTGTCTCTGAAGAGTTGGCGAAGTTTCTGCCCGTTCCCCGAATAATTTTCGATGGCGAAAACTATCATTTAGACTACGACAGACCTCACAGCGTGGGCAAGGTTAGAAGCTTTTATGGAAACGTGGCGGTTCTCCTTAGGGCTTACGCTTACATACTTAGCCTAGGCGCAGAGGGGTTGAAAGAAGCTGCGGAGGTTTCTGTGCTAAACGCCAACTATTTAGTAAAGAAGGTTAGGGAAATCGGCGCTTATGACTTGCCCTACGATGCGAAGAAACCGAGGAAGCATGAATGTGTCTTCAGCGCCAAACCGCTTCAGAAGAAGGGAATAAGAGCGGTGGATGTTTCTAAGAGGCTCCTCGACTATGGAATCCACTCGCCCACAACTTATTTTCCGTTGATTGTGGAAGAGGCTCTGATGATTGAACCCACAGAGTCCTTCGAGAAAGAGGAGCTCGACCGTTTCGTGGAAGCCATGCGAAGAATCGCCCAAGAAGCAGAGGTTAATCCGGAACTAATCTTGAAGGCGCCCCAAAACACCGCGGTGCCACGGTTGGACGAGGTGAAAGCCTCACACCCCAGAACCATGGTGTTAAGCTGGAAGATGTACAAGAAAACCCTAAAAACACCTTGAAGAGGGTAATCTTATTAGACAGAAGAAACTTCCATCATTAGAAAGCCGAAGAAGGAATGTAGATGGCAGAGTTGGAAGACAAAGTTCGTGAAGCCGTGGGTAATGTTCAAGACCCCGAAACAGAGTTGACGTTTGCCCAGATGAACATGATAACCAACGTAGAAGAATCAGAGCCAGGAGTGTTCAAGATAGACTTCGTGCCCACGAGCCCCTTCTGCCCCATAGCCTTCAAACTAGCTGCAGACATCAAAGCAGCCGCACTGACGGTGAAAGGCGTCAAAAAAGCCCTCGTTTACTGCCACGGCCACACTATGGAAGAAGCCATAAACAAGAGTGTTAACAAATAACCAGCTTTTTCTGGGCACTTCCTTAGAGGAACGTGAGGGAGGAAGAAAGGAGAAATAGAAAATGCTATCTCATGGTTATTGTTTGTTCACGTTCCCCAAATTATATCGAGGGCGGTCAGCGATACTTAAGTTTTGACTTCTTCGGGGAATGTTTATTTTGGGTTTTACGCATGATTATGCAATAGTGATGACGGCTGTGAAAGTCACTGTGCGGCTGTTCACGACGCTGCGTGAGTTGGCGGGAAGAAGCGAAGAATCCGTAGAATTCAGTGCGAGAAACGTCACCGTGAAGGACGTTTTGGAAGCATTGGCGAAAAAGCATGGAAAAGCGTTCAAAGAATATCTGTACGATGAGAAAGGGAAAGTACGGGAACATTTGCAGCTTCTCGTTAATGGAAAAAGCGTGAGTCTATTAGAAGAGATGGATACACTGTTGAAAGAAGGCGACCAAGTGGCAATCGTTCCGCCTGTGGGCGGGGGCTAGTTCACTTCTTCGTCTATAGGCGCTGTCAGTCTAGTTTTTTCCGGTAGATTAGTTCTGTGTGATCCTCTTCCCTTTTGAAACCTGTTTCGGTCAGAGCGGCGGCGATGGTGGGCGTGTTGCATGCGAACGCATAGACATTAGCGATTCCCTGTTGCGTGGAGTAGGTTTTGAAAAAATTCATCAGGTCTACGATGGCTTGATGGTCGCCGTCTACGTAGCAGGTCTGGAAGGGTTTTTCGTCTTCCCACACGTCTTTCACGGTCTCGTCTATCAAGACTAAGCCGTTGATGGTGCCTTTGTCGTCGTAGACTATTGCCTTTTGGCTAGCGATGAATCTGGCAAGGTCTCCTTCGTCCAGAGACATCCACGTGAAGATGACCGTGTACAAACCAGCAGACTTCTCAAACACTTCGGACTCTGCTAGAAATTTCCATATTCTCACTGTGTCGCTCTTCCGTGCCCATCGGGAATTTTCAGTTTTCGCTGCTTGAATTCCCTTGCATAGCATGATTATGAAGTCTGAGACTTGTGTGAACCCCAGCTTATTGATTGTCTTCTGCGCTGCGTAATTGTCAGAGTCTGTCGAGAGCACGGCTGTCTCGGCTCCTTTGCTCTTTGCCCATTTTAGGCAAGCATCGGTGAGGGCGGTGGCGACGCCTCTACGTCTGTAGTCTGGATGAGTTCGAGCGGCTTGGAGCCCCACTTCGCTGGGCTTAGTTATTGAGACACGCATGATGCCCACAGGCTTGTTGTCGATTAGTGCTGTGAAAACTCTCCCATGTTTCTGCTTCAGCCACATGTCCCAGACGTTGGGGATGTAGTCCCCCCAGTCGAAGGTGTGCTCGCAGAATCTGAAAACTGCTTCTCTGTCGCTCTGCTGAGCAGGGCGGATGACGAGTTGGTTTTGCATTGCTGGAGAAAAGGTTGTTCTGTCGTATTAAAGGTTGGAGATGACAAAACAAATTAATGCCCAGACACTGTAAACTCAAACCGTAGGCGATGCTGAAAATGGCTGAGAAAGAAGATTGGACGAGAGAGGAGCTTGAGAAAGAAATCGTAAGCGCTATGACTGCAGTAACCGTTCCTGTCAACATGCGCTTAGAAGGTCAGCAACGAATCCTAGACCTCTCAGAGATGAAGAAGATTCTTAGAGACGCAAAACTAGTTTCTTTAGGAGAATGTGGCTGCAGGAAACAGTTGAAGAAATGCGACGCTCCCCTGGACGTTTGCATAAGCTTAGACAAAGAAGCCGAAGACACGATAAATAAGGGATTGGGCAAAGAAGCAAACTTGAAACAAGCGCTGGAAGCACTTGAACGTTCGCACGAAGCGGGGCTCGTTCATATTGCCTACACCTTCAAAGGAAACGAAAAGCCCAACGTTATCTGCAGTTGCTGTTCGTGCTGCTGCCACTCTATGAGCGCGTTGGTGAGATTTGGCATCCCAGAAGCAGTCGTGTCGTCCAAATACGTCGCCGTCAACAATCCTGAAACATGCATAAACTGTGGCACCTGTGTCGAAAGATGCCAGTTCAGAGCTCGCCAATTGAAGAAGGGTAAACTATTGTACAACAAGGCGCGGTGCTTCGGCTGAGGTGTCTGCATAAGCACGTGTCCAACCAAATCGATTTCTCTGACACCTCGAAACTAGTAAGAAATAGGTGGGCAAAGAAAGCTAGGTGTTAGGTTTTTCCTGTAATCTTTACCTTCTCAACTCTTATCATAGGGCTTCGAGCAGACGGCACGCCCCCAAACTCAACGGTCTTGAAGTCTTTGCTTATCCCCGAAATGGCTTTCATCAGCTTGTAGGAATTTCCAGAAATCATAGCTCCGATGAGCGGGTGCTTTATCTCTCCGTTTTCTATCAAGTAGCCTTGCTTGACGCTTCCGGAGAAGTTTCCGTTACTTGCTTCTGTGTTGCCTGCGAAGCGTCCTACTAAAATGCCTCTGTCCACTTCTTCGACGAGTTGGTCCTTTGTTCGGTTGCCGGGTTCTATGATGAGGTTGCTGGGAAGCAGTTGTGGAGGAGACTCGAAGGACAGCGAGGGGGTAAAGAACAGCCCCATTGGTCTTCGTGAGGCGTTGCCCGTGCTCTCTGTTCCTTCCTTTTTCGAAGTGTAGGCGTTGTAGAGGAAGTTCTTCAGAACTCCTTTCTCCAGAATGGGCGTCTTCTTTCTCGGACTACCCTCATCGTCGAAAGCCTTAGTCATCATCCCCCCTTTCAGTAAACCGTCGTCAATCACGCTAAATTGTGGAACAGCCAGCTCGCTTCCAATCTTTCCCTTAAGGGGGCTTGCGTTTCGTTGAACGTTGTCGCTCCTGACGCCGAAGGCCAAAGCGCCAGCCATGAGCTCGCCTGCAGGAGCAAAATCCAGTATGATGGTGCCTTCGAAGGACTCTATTTTCTTGGCTCCAAACTGCTTCACCGCCCTCTCAGCGAAGGTTGTCCCGATTTTTTCAATGTTTAAGTCGAGTTTGTGTGAGTAGCCGTAGTCCTCCGTCGAGGACGTGACTTCTCCGTTTTCTTTCGCCAACCCCCAGATGAAGACTCCTAGGAATGTCCTCGTTTCAGCCGCATCGACACCTTCAGTGTTTGCTAAGGCTTCTTCTTCGACGCGGGTTTCTATCCCTCCCATGTCGGCTCTTACACGCTGGTCATAACGCAGTGCGGCGTCGAGCATGCTTTTAGTCATTCCAACGACCTCCTCAACCTGAAGGTCAACGATTCTCTTGTCGTAGATTCCCCTTATTTTTGGGAAAGGTTTCTGTTGCGGAAGAGAATTGTTATGGTCGGGAATGCTTGCTTTGGCGATGTGGTAGGCGTTTTCAACAGCTTCCTCAACCTTCTTCTCGTCCAGCTTGTCTACATGGGAGAAGCCGAAGGCTCTGTCTTTGAGTACGCGGACTCCGATGCCGCCGATTTCCTGAGCAGACTCGTTGGATATAGCGCCGTGCTCAATCTGCACTATGATGCCCTTCTGTCTTAACACGTACGCTTCAGCTGCGTCAGCGCCAAGTTTTCGCGCATGCTTAACTGCTTTTTCTGCGATTGTTGAAGCTTCCATTTTTTTACTCTCCTCCAAACAACATTTTACAGCGAACGGTCGGACCGCCCCCGTCGACCTTGGCTAGTTGAATCTTCCCACAATGCCCTTTTCCGTCGAGGCTGAAGTCTTTGCCCACCGCGTCTACGCTTTTCAGCACATCGTAAGCACTGCCCGAGATGGTCACTCCCCTAAAGGGTTCGCCTATCTCTCCGTTGTGGATTTTGTAGGCTTCTTGAACTCCGAACATGAATTCGGCATTGCTGTCTGCTTGTCCACCGCCAGAACCGAAGAGGAGAAGCCCGTCTTTCGTGTCTTCGATTATCTCTTCCCTACTCCAGTCTCTTGGTTCGATGTACGTCGCCCTCATTCTAATAAGCGGCACGTCGCGGTAGTTCCACGCTCTGCTGTTGCCAGTCGGCTCTACTTTGAATTTGGCAGCAGTTTCCCGACTATGGAGGTAGCTCTTCAAAACTCCCTTGTCGATTATCACCGTCTTCCTGCCCGCTACGCCTTCGTCGTCGAAGGGAACCCAGCCGGCACCCCATGGAATCGTTCCGTCATCAACCAACGTCACCATGTCGCTCGCCACTTTTTCTCCGATTTTTCCGCTCGCCACAGTACCTACGATAACAAAGTCTGCTTCGACCGTGTGACCTATTGCTTCGTGGCTTAGCATTCCTACAAGCTCAGGATCCAACACTGCAACATGAGCGCCAGAAGGTGCAACCTTCGCCGACAGTAGTTTTATGGCTCTTTGGCAAGTCATCTTAGCTATTTGTTGGGGGTCTTTGGTTTTGAAAAGTTCCCACCCGCCCGTACGGCATGCTCCATCATAGACTTCGGTCATGACGTCGCCTCTTTTGGCGATTACCATCATAATGAGGTCGGGTTTGACGTCGAAAAGGTAACAGTCAGAGCCCTCAGAATTTACATAATGTTTTTCTACTAAGTTCTCGGCGTATCTGACCGATGTTGATGCTATCTCTTTAGAGTATCCTCTTGCGAACCTGTCAAGTTCCAGTGCAAGTTTGACCTTTTCCTCAAACGAATGGTTTCTCGGGTCGTCCTTCACCTCTGCAACTGCCTTCATTCTCGTCGTTTTGGTTGCTGCGAGTTCGCTCTTCGAAGTCTTTGCAGACGCTGAACTCGCTGCAAGTCTCAATGCTTCTTTGACTTTGGTGAGGAGGGTCTTTCGGTCAAGCTTGCTTGTGACCGCAAACCCCCAGCTTCCCTCCTTCAACGCCCTTATCCCGTAGCCCTCCAGAACGCCCGACGTGGCGCTGTCCAGCTCGCCTTTCTTGATGCCCACCATCGTTCGCGACCTTTTCTGGTATCTTACTTCTACGAAGTCGGCTCCACGCGATAAACCGTGATTGATCAGAAATTCCAAGTCTTCCATTTACGTCGAGTCTCCTCGGCTATCCTATTTAGGCATCTTGATTTAAGTCTAATCTCCACGCCCACCTCGGAGGGGCAGTCTGTGTTACAACTTATATCGCTCTACATTCTTTAGATTAGTTGGAGAACACTGTTGCAGCGACGAATTCTCTTCCCGTTCACGGCGATTGTTGAATTAGACAAGCTAAAGCTTGCCATTATAATCAACGCTGTCAACCCCAACATCGGCGGACTTCTTATTCGTGGACCCAAAGGCTCGGGCAAAACTACAGTCGTTCGAGCCTTAAAAGACGTATTACCTAAGATTCAAGTGGTGCAGGATTGCCCCTTCAACTGCAACCCCTACGACCCCACCAACATGTGCGAGAAATGCAGCGCAACCTACCAGAAAACCGGAAAGTTCCCCGTAGAAGAGAGGGAAATGCGAGTAGTCGACCTACCCTTGGGGGCTACGGAGGACCGCGTGGTCGGAAGCCTAGACATCGAAAAAGCCATAAAACAGGGCATAGAAGCACTCGAACCCGGCATTTTAGCAGAAGCAAACCAGAACGTGCTTTACGTGGACGAAATCAACCTCTTGCCCGACCACATCGCGGACGATTTACTCGACGCTGCCGCTACTGGATGGAACGTTGTCGAGAGAGAAGGAATCTCGGTGAGCCACCCCTCACGCTTCATCTTCATAGGCACGATGAACCCCGAAGAAGGAGAACTACGACCGCAGCTCCTAGACCGTTTTCCCCTGTCTGTCACTGTAGAAAGAATCTCGTCGGTCGAGGAGAGGATGGAGGTTGTGAGGCGAAACTTGGAGTTCGAAGCAAACCCCGAAGGCTTTCTCGAAAAATACCAGCCCAACCAAGAGGAGTTGAAAAACAGGATTGCAGAAGCGAGGAAAACATTGCCGAATGTCGTGATGCCTGAAAAACTCCTCGAAGCCGTCTGCAAAACTTGCCTAGGCTTGAAGGTTGACGGCTTGAGACCCGACATAATCATCAGCAAAGTAGCTACGACACTTGCGGCTTTCGAGAGCAGAAAAGAAGCCTCGCTGGACGATGTGGTAATCGCCTCAGAGCTTGCCCTAAGCCACCGCACGAGAGAAGGAGGCTTCCTCGAACCAGCCACTCCCGAAGAAATAAAAGAAGCAACCCTCGGGGCTGCAAAAGCAGTTGGCTACAAACCAGAAAAGACCGAAGAAAAACCTCAGAGAGAAGGCGGAGGAGAGGATAAAGATAAGAAGAAGAGAAGAGAGGGGCGCGCAGTCGTCTTCGCCATGGGCGATGTGAGTAAGAAGCTCGAGGAATTCATGGAGAAGCACAGAGGGTTATCTGAATTCAGGAAAAGGCTTTCGCAGATTTTCGCCACCCTCAACAGAGTGTTTGGTCAGGTCATATTCGCTTTTGGGCAGCGGATGCGAAAGCAAGTTCAAGGAATGCCGAGCGTGCAAGCCGTGGCAAAGAGCGACAAACCCTTGAAAGGGGACCGTGGAGAAGAGGGAAAGCAAGTCAGCCTGAAGAAAACGAAAGGCATACCCTCCATCAGCCACGCAGCAAAAACACCCCAACTAAAGAAAGGGTTTCCCCTCTTCCAAATCTTCAAAGGCTCGACAAAAGACTCAGGCATCCTTTCAAAACTGTCTTTTAAGGTAAAGAAGACTCAAAGGATTCCGAGCAGTTTTGCGGGCAAGAGGGCAGAAGCCATAACTACAATCGGTCGGGGCAGAGCCAGCGGGTGGAAATTCTCTCAAGGCAAACCTCGGGACATACATCTTCCAGCCACCATCCGAGCGGCAGCGAGAAAGCAAAGATTCAGAAGTCCTGGTCTTGAGACGGCTCTCGCCATAAGCCTCCAAGATGTCCGCGAAAAGCTGAGGCGCTACAAAGCTCCCATGACGATAATGTTTGTCCTCGACTTGAGTGGTTCTATGGTGCTCAGCATTGAGGCTGTGAAGAAAGCTATACTGAGGCTCCACGGAGATGCCTACCGATACAGAGACCGCGTGGGAATCGTGGCGCTAAGAGACACCGGGGCAGTCATAGCCCAGCATCCCATCACCAACCTGCGAGTCGTAGCTAACAAGCTCTTGGGACTGAAAATCAGTGGTTACACGCCTCTTGCCGCGGGAATGCTGAAAGCCTGGGAAGTCTTAAAAGAATCGAGAAGACGTGACCCTTCCACAATACCTGCCATGGTCGTCATCACGGATGGAAGTGCTAACGTGCCCTTGGCGAGAAGCTTAGAGACTGGCGAAGTGCGCTCCATAGAAGAAAAGCGGATAATCGTCCGAGAATACGAAGACCTCGCTGTTCACGATGTTATGTCCGTCTCGAAGATGGTGAGAAAAGAGGGAATCAACACGATAGTCATCAACACAAACCCTCACATGTACGGCAGAGAAACGTACGGCTTCGTGGTGACTGAACTCATCGCCCTCAACACTCACGGTAGGCTTCACACGGTGGGTAGGTTGGCAACTGAACCTGAACTAGTCGAGCGGATCATAGAAAAAATCGCGGAGGACCAGCGCACAATCACGCATGGAACCTCTCTGAAGACGTTCGACTAAGCCTTGAGCTTCGCTATTCTTTGGTCGAACACTTTCCTCAGTAATGATATGGGCAGGTAGCCGTTTGCCGTGATGGTGTTGTGGAAGAATTTTTCATTGTATCTTTGTCCCATTTTCTGCTTCACTTCCTCTCGCAGCTGCAGTATCAAGTGTTTGCCTAGCAGGTATGAGAGGGGGTAGCTCGGTGTTTGCGTGTAGCGGCGTACCTCGGCAACAGCGCCTTCCTTCGACATCCCAGCTTCTTTCGTCAGCATGTTAACTGCTTCGTCGAAGCTCATCTCGCCCCGGGACAGTTTAACGTCCACGATGATTCTAACGGCACGCCAGATTGCGTCATTGACTTGTATAAGCTTAAACTCTGAGCCAGTCACGAAGCCGTGTTCCATCATCATCTGTTCACAGTAATGCGCCCATCCTTCGACGGTTTCGTTTCCTTGAGCGAGCATGTGTATTAGAGAGCTTCTGTTAGAAACTGTGCCCTGGAGGAAGTGTCCTGGGAATGCTTCGTGAACTGCTGTGTTTCGGATGCTGGGATAGTTTAGGTGGTTGCCCAAGTTCGCGATGTCTTTGGGACGGGTGACTATGTAGATGCCCCTCATCGGCTTGTCGAATCTAGATGGCATCATCATGGCGGCGAAGGGGATGAGAGGGGCTAGAAAAGCCGGCGTCTCCTCCACGATCAGCTTGTCTTCTTCATGAACTGCTGCAATGTTGTTTTTGACTATGAACTGTTTCGCCTCTTCCATGGCATTTCTCGTTGCTTCTAAGGCTTCTTCGAAGGTTTTCGGGGCGTTCTTCTCAATCATCTTCATGACTTCTTCGACGCTTTTGCCAGGTGCAATCTGTGCTGCTATCCTTGTTCTTTCTTCTTTCAATTCGTTGAGATATTTGACGCCTAGCTGGTAAATCTCCTCTGAAGTCATTCCGAGACCGCGAAGCTGGATGAGTTTCTCGAATTTTTCCCTGCCCAGAGCCCAGTCTTCGGTTGTCTTCGACTTCAAGCTTTGAAGCCACTGCATGTGTTCTTGGAAGGGCTGCATCAGGTTCATCGCGGCTCTTATGAGTCTTCCGTGAAGTTCCTCGGGTATTCTGCCCTTCGTCGACACGGCTATGAATTGGAATAGTCCCGGTATTTGTTGAGCTGATTCGTCGGCGATTTCGGTCCACAGTTTTACGGGTTTTGATTTTTCGAACCTTGACCGAAACTCTTCGAAGTATTGTGGGAGTTTCTCGATTCTGGCGATGATGGCGTCGACGCGTTTCTCTAAGGGCGCGTAGTCCGTGGTTATCATCATGAATAGGATGCCGCCGACTTCGTCGAAGGCGTTGGGGTTTATCTCATGGGCGCGTTGTTCGTAGACTTCGAATTTGGTCGTTTCTAGGGCTTTCTCTAAGACTTGCCAGTCTATCTTGTTAGCGTCGTTTAGGGCGTTGTAGTCTGTTGTTTCTTTCATTCGTTTGACGAATTCTTCGATTATTTTCAGGTTTTCAAGGACGTGGGCGGTGTTGCCTCGTGGGAGCATGTAGTCGTAGGGGTCGTGGAGGCCTAGGTAGCTGGCGAAGTGGGGGTTTTCCTTGAAGAATCTGTCGAACATTTCTTTTTTCAGTTCTTCGAACTTTTCGTCTGCGTTCAACGCTTTCACCTTAGCCAACAATAGAAGGCACATTCATAATTAAGCTTTAAATCGTTTTTCTCGCAATATACGAACTATGCCACAGGGAAGAATCGTCGTTTTCATGGGTTCAAAGAGAGATTACGAGTTTGCCTCTCGCATCGACAAATTCTTACAAGAAGAAGGCTTCGGTGTGGAATGTGAGTATGTGGTTGCTTCTGCTCACAAGACTCCGAGAAAGCTGTTAGACGAAGTCGAAAAAAGAGAAAAAGCAGGTGGGCAAATAGTCTTCATCACGGTCGCGGGTTTATCCGACGCTCTATCAGGTGTCGTGGCAGGTTCCACAAAGTATCCGGTTATCGCCTGTCCGCCCGACGCTGAGAAGTTTGGGTACGCTAAATTCTTCTCTTCCGCCATAACTCCGCAGGGTGTGGCAGTTGCTTATGTTCCCAGACCCGAAAACGCTGCCTTATCCGCCGTTAAGACGCTCGCTCTCTCTGACGAGGGGTTGCAGCGGAAGGTTGAGGCTTACATGCGAAGGCTTAAAGAAGGAGCCAAAACCTAACGATGAGCAGGAAAGGATTGATGAACCTCGACGTCGTCTTGGACACGCGCCTCCCCCTTCCCTCCTTCAAGAAGGGCAAAGTCAGAGACGTCTACGACCTAGGCGAGAAACTACTAATCGTCTCCACAGACCGCATCTCCGCCTTCGACGTGGTCCTCCCAAACGGCATCCCCCACAAGGGCGAAGCCCTCAACCGACTCTCAGCCTACTGGTTCAGCGAAACAGCAGACATCGTGCCAAACCACGTCATAGAAGTCGTCGACCCCCGCACAGTCCTAGTGAAGAAAACGAAGCCCATAATGGTCGAATTCGTCGTGCGAGGATACCTCTACGGTGCAGCATGGGAAAACTACCAGAAAGGAAAACCCATCTGCGGAACCCGCCTGCCCAAAGGGTTAGAGAAGGCTGAACGACTGCCCACGCCTATCCTCACGCCCACCACTAAGGTCGAAGCTGGACATGACGTTGAAATTACCCCCGAAGAAGTGGCGAAGAAAATCGGGAAAAAGTTGGCGAAGAAGATCGACGACGTATGCTTGAAGATTTATGAGAGGGCTTCGAGGAAGGCAGAAGCAGACGGCATCATAGTAGCCGACACGAAGATGGAGTTCGGCACCCTCGACAACGAACTCATCCTGATAGACGAGCTGCTGACCCCTGACTCGTCGAGGTTCTGGTCTAAAGAAGAATACGAGGTTGGAAGGGACCAGCCGAGCTTCGACAAACAATACGTGCGAGACTACCTGCTCTCCATAGGCTGGAACAGGCAACCTCCAGCGCCGCGACTGCCTGAACACGTGGTTGTGGAAACGTCGAAGAAGTATGTTGAGGCTTACGAGCGGTTGACTGGCAGAAAATTCTAGGCTGGGCTAGTTTGGTGCTTCATTAAAGTAAGGTGAGGTGTTCTTTCTTTTGTCATCAGAGGCAAAAAAGCAGTAGTTCCACTAGATCAACTCAGAATTGATGATATTATTCTTATCAGGCCTGGTAGTAATTTAGATGAGCTTCCGTTTCCTGAGCATAACTAAGAGTGGTGTCGAGATCATCAGTAACAGTAGGATTGGCATTCCTGAAATCTCTGGAACTATCACTACTTCATGTCTTAAATGCGCGTATGCAAAATAGATCCACCTATGAGTTCCATTGTCATGTACCACACCATCGAAGTTCAGAACCTCTGTCAAACCATCGTCGATTGTAACCGTGTAGTTGGGAGCAATCAAGTCTTTAGGAATACAAACTCTGCAAAAACCATGTGTTTGGTTATTTGTCATGTTTGAGACCCGCATCTTTATCGTGCTGTTGGATTCGAAATACTCGAAGTAATCTATGGTAGAGTTGGAGATGACATTGACGTGATAGCCTGAGGAAATCTCGAAGCTGCGGAACATTCCCATGAGAGGATGGTAGTCTATGTTTCCTCCATCGAATGCAACCGGGACATCTCTAATCCCATCATTGTTAAAATCAATCAAGATCTCCATAGAATGGCTCCAGTAATTGCCTTCAATGCCATCATCCCAAGTGTTGGCATAGCCAGACATGTAGAATGATGCTGTGTTGTTTATGAAGTTGTTATGATATATCATGTTGTTCTCAGTCTTGTAGAGTCTAATTGCATAGTCATTGTTCATTATGTCATTTCCATGTATTCTGTTATAACATGAATGTTCATCGATCCAGAGGCCATAGTCATTGTTCGTTATACTATTGAGGAAAATAGTGTTATTCGAAGAGTAGTGGAAGTTGATGCCGGAATACTCGTTGTTAGTCATGTTGTTTTCTGAAATG